>JAFIHR010000243.1 GCA_017849325.1 Xanthobacter autotrophicus
CGGGGCCACCGCCACCGCAGCCTTCTCGATGAGGAGCTTGGCGAATTCCACCGAGCCCATCTCGCGGAACGGCTCGGGAATCGGCGCCCAGGCGAACATGGAGGCCTTGGGCACGGGGATCGTCCAGCCGGTGCGGGTGAAACTCTCCACCAGCGCGTCGCGGCGCTTCTTGTAGGTCTCGCGCATCTCGGCGACGCACTCCTGCGGGCCGTTGAGCGCGGCCGCCGCCGCGACCTGGATCGGGGTGTAGGCGCCGTAATCGAGGTACGACTTCACCCGCGAGAGGGCCGAGATCAGCCGCTCGTTGCCCACCGCGAAGCCCATGCGCCAGCCGGCCATGGAATAGGTCTTGGACATGGAGGTGAACTCCACCGTCACGTCCATGGCGCCCGGCACCTGCAGCACCGAGGGCGGCGGGTTGTTGTCGAAATAGAGCTCGGCGTAGGCGAGGTCGGAGAGCACGATCAGCTCGTGCTGCTTCGCGAACGCCACCACGTCCTTGTAGAAATCGAGATCGGCCACGCAGGCGGTGGGGTTCGACGGATAGCACAGCACCACCGCGATGGGCTTCGGGATGGAATGCTTCACCGCCCGTTCCATGGCGTGGAAGAATTCCGGCCCCGGCTCCACCGGCACCGAGCGGATGACGCCGCCGGCCATGAGGAAGCCGAAGGCGTGGATGGGGTAGGACGGGTTGGGCGTGAGAATCACGTCGCCGGGCGCGGTGATGGCCTGCGCCATGTTGGCGAAGCCTTCCTTGGAGCCGAGGGTCGCCACGATGTGGCGCTCGGGATCGAGCTTCACGCCGAATCGCCGCTCGTAATAGGCGGCCTGCGCCCGGCGCAGGCCGGGAATGCCCTTGGAGGCGGAATAGCGGTCAGTGCGGGGCTTGCCGATGGTCTCTTTCAGCTTGTCGATGACGTGCTCGGGCGCCTCGAGGTCGGGGTTGCCCATGCCGAGGTCGATGATGTCCACGCCGGCATTGCGGGCGGCGGCCTTCACACGGTTCACTTGCTCGAACACGTAGGGCGGCAGCCGGCGAATGCGGTGGAAATCGGTGGTCATCTCTTGGCTCCACAATCCGCGCTCATTCATTCTTCTGGCGCGGCAGTCGGGTTTTGTAGCATTGTTCGGTTAAGGAAAAAGCAGGGAAAGCCACCTCGCTACGGGAAAAGGCGGAACACCGACGCCAAACGGCCCCTTTATTCCGTGGACAGACGCCCCGCCCTGCTCAAAGGTAATTGGCCACGCGAAAAGGGAGAAAGCGTGTCACTGATCGGCTTCGATGGCCCGCTTGACCTTGCCCTCGCGGCTGGCGGCGAGGCTTTCCAGCTCCGACTGGAGCTTGGAGCGCTCGGCGGGGGAGAGGGTCTTCTGGGTTGACGGAGCGGTGCCGAGGGTCGGGTAGGTATTGTCCTGCACCTCGGGAACCTTCGGATCGGGCGGAGTGAGGGCCGAAAGCGGGTCCTCCTGGCCGGCGCAGCCGCCGAGGGATGCAACGAGAGTTGCAAAAATGGCGCCGGCAACAAACATGCGTAGGCACAGCCATACGCTGCATAAAGCGCGCCGAGCTTCAATCGGGCGGGCAAGGGGAGAGCCGAAGATGACCATCACGCAGCAGAACAGTCCCTGAAATTCGCCGAAAGCCGGGAGGAGCCCGAGCGAAGGCTCGATCCCTCCAGACCGCCCCGCTAATGTGGCCGAAGCGGGACGCGAAGCATATGACACGGCCGGTTCATCGACCACTGGGCCGGCGATGAGAGGGTGGCGGATGTCTGCGACCGAGGAAACCTCAGGCAGGGTTGAGCTTTCCGCATCGACAGATCAGGACGGCGGCTCCGGTTACGCGCCGCTGGAGGGTTTGGCCGCGCCGCAGTTCGTGGACGAGGCCGAGGTGCTGCCGACGCCGCCGACCGGCGGAGCGGCAGAGGGACCCTTCGGCGAGCGGCCGGATACCGGCCCCGTCCCGTCCGATTCCACCCTTCCCCTGGAGACGATGCCATTCGGAGGCAATCCGTTCATGCCTCCGCCGCCGCGATCCGACGAGGGCCGGGTCGTGACGTTTCCCCCCATAATCAGAAGCAAGGAGGCGCCCATGCAACACGAGGTGCCAAAGCCGCCGGTTTCTTCCGTCATGTCCGAGCAGGCGTCGCCGTCGTGGTCCGCCTCACCCCAGCCGCAGATGTCGGCCGCGCCGGGAGGCGCGCAGCCGGAGCAGCAGGCCTGGGTCTCGGCCGATACGCTGGTGCCTTCGGGCACCGTGGACTCCTTCCGCAGCGCGGCGTCCGAGCCGGCCACGCCCGCTGCCCCTCCGTCGGTCGCGCCGACTGCGCCCGCCACCCTTCAGCCGGTACCGGCGGCCGAGAAGCCGCGTGCCGCGCAGGCTGAAGCCGAGAAGCCGACCAGACTCGACATGGACGTCTTCGCGCGCAATCTCGCGCAACTGGTGGAGGAAGGCGGAAAGGCCATGGCGGCCTATCTCGGTCCCCACGCCGACGGCACCAAGAAGGACACCATGGCCGAGGACATCGCGGACGCACTGAAGACGGTCGGGCAGGTGGCCGAATACTGGACCGCCGATCCCCAGCGCACCCTGGAGGCGCAGTCCCGCCTCATGGGCGGCTATCTTTCGGTGTGGACCAACACCATGAAGAAGCTCATGGGCGAGCAGGTGGAGCCCGTCGAGCAGCCCGCACCTTCGGACAAGCGCTTCAAGGACGAGAGCTGGAGCGAAAATCCGATGTTCGACGGCCTGAAGCAGGCCTATCTGGTCACCTCCCACTGGGCCGAGGACATGGTGCGCGAGGCCGAAGGCCTCGACGACCACACCCGCCACAAGGCCGAGTTCCTGGTGCGCCAGGTCGCCAACGCCATCTCGCCGTCCAACTTCGTGATGACCAATCCGGAGGTGATCCGCGAGACGCTGGCGTCGTCCGGCGAGAACCTCGTGAAGGGCATGCGCAACCTCACCGAGGACCTCATCGAGGGCAAGGGTCAGCTCAAGATCCGTCAGACCGACATGACGGCCTTCGAGCTCGGCCGCAACCTGGCGACCACGCCCGGCAAGGTGATCTTCGAAAACGAGATCATGCAGCTCATCCAGTACGAGCCCACCACGGAAACGGTGAAGAAGACGCCGGTCCTCATCGTGCCGCCGTGGATCAACAAGTTCTACATCCTCGACCTCACCGCCGAGAAATCCCTGATCGGGTGGATGGTGAGCCAGGGGCTGACGGTATTCACCATCTCCTGGGTCAATCCGGATGCGCGGCTCGCCGCCAAGAGCTTCGACGACTACATGCGCGAAGGCATCATGGAGGCGCTCGACGCCGTGGCCATCGCCTCGGGCGAGCGGGAGGTGCACACCATCGGCTATTGCGTGGGCGGCACGCTGCTCGCCGCGACGCTGGCCTACATGGCGGCCACCGGCGACGACCGCATCGCCAGCTCCACCTTCCTCACCACCCAGATCGACTTCACCCATGCGGGTGATCTGAAGGTGTTCGTGGACGAGGACCAGATCGCCATCATCGAGCGCCACATGAAGAAGAAGGGCTATCTGGAAGGCAGCCGGATGGCCAATTCGTTCAACTTGTTGCGCTCCAACGATCTGATCTGGCCCTATGTGGTGAACAACTACATGAAGGGCAAAGCGCCGTTCCCGTTCGACCTGCTCTACTGGAATGCCGATTCCACGCGCATGCCGGCGGCGAACCACTCCTACTACCTGCGCAACTGCTACCTCACCAATTCCATCGCCCGCGGCGTGGCCGAGCTCGCCGGGGTGAAGGTGGATATCCCGAAGGTGAAGGTGCCGGTCTATTCGCTGGCGGCGAAGGAGGACCACATCGCCCCGCCGAAGTCGGTCTATATCGGCGCGAACCTGTTCTCCGGCCCGGTGCGCTACGTGCTCGCCGGCTCGGGGCACATCGCCGGCGTGGTCAATCCTCCGGCCAAGAACAAGTACCAGTACTGGTCCGACGGCCCGGTGGGCCCGAGCTACGAGCTGTGGGCCGAGGGCTCGCAGGAGCACAAGGGCTCGTGGTGGCCGGACTGGAAGCAGTGGTTCACCAGCATCCATCCCGACGACGTGCCGGCGCGGGTGGTCGGCGGCGGCCGCCTCACCCCGATCGAGGACGCGCCGGGCCGCTACGTGATGGCGCGCTCGTAGGCGCCGCGCCGGACAGGCCCAGGGTGAACAGGCCTTGGGTGACGGGAGGGGCGCTTTCAGCGCCCCTTTCGCTTTTCCGGGAAGGCGTTGTCGAGGAGGATGCCGCGCGAGACGGCGCTGCGGCCGAACTTCGCCCGCAGCTGGTCCATGGCCGCCTCCGTAGCCTTGAGGCGCACCGCCGAGGTGTCCACGAGATCGGCCGGATCGGCCTCGCTCGCCGGGCCGAGATCGGAGAGGCCGACGCCGATGAGGCGGAACAGCGTGCCGTCCGCCTCCTTCAGCAGCAAATCGTGGGCGGCGCCGTAGAGCCGCGCGGCGAGGCAGGTGGGGCTCTCCAGCGTCCGCGAGCGGGTGCGCAGGCGAAAATCCGCGCTCTTCAGCTTCAGTGTCACCGTCCGCCCGGCGACGCCGGAGACTTTCAGGCGCTGGCTGACCTCCTCGCTCAGGGCATAGAGCGCCTGCTCCAGCGGGCGCAGCGCCGCGATGTCCTTGGCGAAGGTGGTCTCGGCGGACACGCTCTTGGCCGCGCGATGGGGCTCCACCGTGCGGCCGTCGATGCCGCGCGACAGGCGCGCGAGCCGCAGGCCCTCGGCGCCGTAGCGCCGGGCGAGGTCCGCCTCGCTCGCCCGCTGCAGGTCGGCGATGGTGTGGAAGCCGTCGCGGGCGAGCTTCGCCCCGAAGGCCGCGCCCACGCCGAAGATGAAGGTCACCGGCCGCGGCGCCAGGAACGCGGCCGCCTCCTCCTGCCCGAGCACCGAGAAGCCGCGCGGCTTGTCGAGGTCGGAGGCGGTCTTGGCCAGGAACTTGTTCGGCGCAAGGCCCACCGAGACGGTGATGCCCACCTGCCGCTCCACCTCCCGGGCGAAGCGGGCGAGGGTGCGGGCGGGGCTCATGGCGTGCAGCGCCTGCGTCCCCTCCAGGTCGAGGAAGGCCTCGTCGATGGAGAGCGGCTCCACCAGCGGGGTGAGGGCGCGCATCAGGGCGCGCACCTCGGCGCCGGCCTTGCGGTATTTGGCCATGTCGGGCGGCAGCACCACCGCCTCCGGGCAGAGCGCCCTGGCCTTGAACATGGGCATGGCCGAGCGCACGCCCTTGATGCGGGCGATGTAGCAGGCGGTGGAGACCACGCCGCGCTGGCCGCCGCCGATGATCAGCGGCACGTCGTTGAGCCGCGGGTCGTCGCGCTTCTCCACCGCGGCGAAGAAGGCGTCGCAATCCACGTGGGCGACGGTCAGGGCATGGATCTGCGGGTGGCGGACGAGGCGCGGGCTGCCGCAGGCGGGGCAGCGCGGCCCCTCGCCGGCCTCGGCGAGGCAGTCGCGGCAGAAGCCGGGGGCGGGGAGGGGCGCCATGGCTCAGGCCTTCGGCGCCGCCCTCACATGGGCCGGCGCACGGGGGCGTCGGGATCGGCGGGCGGCTCCAGGATGGCGAGCGCGCTCACCACGTGCTTGGGATCGAAGCCGTGCTGGGCGGAGAAGGCGACCAGCATGTCCTCATGGGCGATGAGGAAGGAAAGCACGCCGGCATTGAAATCGGGCTTGCCGGCGGCGGCCCGCAGGCTCGCCGGCGTGAGCCCGGTCTCGCCGAGGAAGGTGACGAGCCGCTCGCCGTCGGCGGCGATGAAGGAGAGGGCCGCCACCGCCACGTCCTGCGCCGCATCGCGCAGGGCCTTGGGGCCGGAGGGTTTGTCGGAGGGTCTGTCGATCTTGGGCATTTGCGCTTCCGCACGGAATCAAGGAATGAGGTCTGCAGCGTTTTCAGGCGAAGCGGGCAGCGCTGCGCTTGGAAACGCGACAGGGCAGGAGCCGAGCATATTCGGGATTTCCGGGAATCGCGAATATGATCGCGCCGCTGTCCATTCCACCACGTTCGCGCGGAACCGCGAAGCGCAATGCCGGGGGCGCGCCGATGGCGAAGAAGGTGATGATCGTGGAGGACAACGAGCTCAACATGAAGCTCTTCCATGATCTGTTGGAGGCCCACGGCTTCGAGACGGTGGAGACGCGCTCCGGGGTGGAGGCGGTGGAGCTCGCCCGCGCCCATCGGCCCGACCTCATCATCATGGATATCCAGCTGCCCGAGATCTCCGGCCTCGACGTCACCCGCAAGCTCAAGGCCGACCCGGAGCTGAGCGCGATTCCCGTGGTGGCGGTCACCGCCTTCGCCATGAAGGGGGACGAGGAGCGCATCCGCGCCGGCGGGTGCGAGGCCTATCTGTCGAAGCCCATCTCGGTGGCGAAATTCCTGGAGACGGTGCGCCAATACGCGGGCGCGTGAGGCGAATCGGGTCGCTTCCCCTTTGCCGGAGGCTGCGCTATGATTTTTGCCTTGCGAATGCGAAGCGAGAAATGGCGCCTGTGGGGCGCTCCGGCCGGTGGATCCTGTCCGAAGGAAACCGCGGCGGAGCGCATGCGCGAGGGCGGTTCCGCTTCCTGACTACCCTACGGAGTGCTCAGGTCCGCCGCATCTCCTGGGTCCGTGGGGTTTGGCCGGTGGGCGCGGCGATGGGAGGCCTCCCCATGCTGCTGCCCGCCGGCCATCCTGCCCCAAGCCTGGTTACCTGAATCTGAACGCTGCCGCGCAGCGGTCGCCCGTATGCCCGGGCCACGCGAATCTGCCGTCCTGGCCGGGCCGGCGGACGCACCGTGCCGCCGCTGCGCCTGCGGTGGCCGTCGTGGATGCTACGATGCCGGCGCGCCAACGAGAAAAGGCGCCCGGAGGGCGCCTCGGCAATCGGCATCGCAAATGCGCAAAGATCAGACACGCGGGCGAGGCGCAGCCCCGCCGCCGTTCACTTGATCTTGGTCTCGCGGAATTCCACGTGCTTGCGGACGACCGGATCGTACTTCTTGAGCACGAGCTTGTCGGTCTTGGTGCGCGAGTTCTTCTTGGTCACGTAGAAGCTGCCGGTGTCCGCGCTGGACAGGAGCTTGATCTTGATGGTTACAGCCTTGGCCATGTCGAAATCCCTGGATGCCGTGGGAGGCGCGCGAACCTTCCAGGGCAGAGGCCCCGTCGAGGTGCGAAAAGAAATACGAACGCGCTGCCGATCCGGCGGCTCGTGGGCGCGGAAACTCTCTCAACAGGCCTTCAATGTCAAGGGTGCTCGGGCGCGCGCAGCACGAGGCGGGTCGCCACCAGCAGGCTGTAGGCCCCCAGCATGGCGGCGATGACGAAGGCGAATCCGTAAGGGTCGTAGGCGTCCATGCCCCAGCCGACCAGCGGCGGGCCGGCGATCAGGCCGACGGAGTAGAGCATCACGAAGGCGCCGTTGGCGGCGGCAAGATCCCCGCCATGGAAGCGCGAGCCGAGATGGGCGAGCCCCACCGTGTAGAGCGAGCCGACGATGCCGGTGGCCACGAACAGGGTGGCGAGGAAGACGACATCCCCCACCTGGACGAAGGGCAGCACCGCCGTCGCGATGGCGCCCACCAGCGCCGCCGTCAGCAGCAGCCAGCGCCGGTCGATCTTGTCGCTGACGAGACCGATGGGGATCTGGAACGCCACGTTGCCCAGCACCGCCACGGTCAGCAGCAGGGAAGCGCCGGAATCGGAAAGGCCGAGGCGCACGCCATAGACCGGCAGGAAGCTCATCACCGCCGTCTCGATGGCGCCGAACACCAGCGCGGCGAGCAGCGCCGTGGGCGAGCGCCTGAGGAAGGCGATGACGCCATGGTGGTCGTCGCCATGGATGCGCGGGGCGAGGCCGTTGGCCATCAGCACCGGGATGCCGCCGGCCAGCAGAACGAGGGCGCCCGCAATGTAAGGCGGCCAGCCCGAGGCGCCGAGCAGGCCGAGGATCGCCGGCCCCAGCGCCGCGCCCACCGACAGGGCGGTGGCATAGATGCCCATGATGAGCCCGCGCCGGTGCGGCGGCGCCACCGCATTGATCCAGAACTCGCTCACCACGAACAGCACGCACAGCGCCGCCCCGAAGAGGAAGCGCAGCGGAAACCACATGGCGAAGGCGGGGATGGCCTTGAAGGCGAGCAGGGTTGCCGCCGTCGCGACGATGGCGAGGGTGAGCAGGAGCCGCACCCCGAGCTTCTTCACGAGGGCCGGCACGAACGGCGCGACGGCGATGGTCGCCACGCCGGCGACCGCCGTGTTGATGCCGATGAGCTTGGCCGAGACGCCGCGCGATTCCAGCTCCAGCGCCAGCAGCGGGATGGACAGGGAGATGCCGACGCCCACCACGGTGATGGCGGAGATGGCGGCGGCGATGGAGGCCGTCTGGCTCCCTTTGGTGAGCGGGCGCTCCGGCGCGTGCATGTCCCTCGGTCCTTGCGTCGTGCCGGGCCGGCTCATGGGGAACCGGCCCGGGCGGTTCCCTATGACGGGTAAAAGCGTCATCCGTCAAATGCTTGGGCGTCGGCGCGCGTTTCGCTGCGCGCCGCGCGCCGCTCGGAAACGCACGAAGATAGCGGCCCGGCGGTTCGCCGCATTCCCTGAGCGGGACCCGGTTCCGCGCCCGGCGCAGACGGCGGGACGGCGCGGTTTCCCCCCGCGAACCGGGATCCGCCGCGCCGGACGATACCCTAGTCGAGCAGCAGCCGCACGAAGCGCTTGCCGCGGGGCATGGAGTAGAAAGGTACCGGAAGGCGCGGGTGGAAGCCGGCTTCGAGCCGCGCCTGCACCTCCTCCAGCACCACGCGGGTGATGGTGGGCAGCTCCAGCGCCTTGGTCTCCTCGAAGGTGAGCCAGCGGACCTCGATGAGCTCAGAGGACGGCCCGACCATGCCCGGCACCTCGGCGGCGATGGCGTGCGCGTCGGCAGCGAAGAAGCGGGTATCGAAGCGCTTCGGCCGCCGCGGCGGGGTGATGGCGCGCATCACGTAGGTGAGGCCTTCCAGATCGGGGAAGACGCCGTGCTCGGCGAAAGCGCGCCAGTCGTCGCACGGCGCCTCGGGCGGGCCGAGATCGGCGTCCCTGGTGCCGAGCAGCAGGCCGGTCTCCTCATAGAGCTCGCGGATGGCGGCGGCGGCGAGGCCCCGGGCGCGCTCCAGCGAGGGGCGCTGCACCTTGGACATCAGGCGGCGCTCGCTGTCGCCGTCGAGCACGCCGTGCACCGGCATCTTCCGGTCGTGCGCTTCCAGCCGACCGCCCGGGAAGACGTAGACGTTGGGCATGAAGCGGTGGTTCTCGTGGCGCCGCCCCATGAGCACGCGGGGCACCTTGCCGCTCTTGTCGAGCACGAGGATGGAGGCGGCATCGGAGGGGCGCACGTTCGGAAAGTCCTGACGCCGCTCGGTGGCGGTCAGGCGGTCTGCAAGGTCGTTCATGGGGCGGGCGGGGTCCGGGAGGCGGGTGCGAGGAGGGGGGCCACGAGAGGGGCGACGAGCGGAGGCTCCTCCCGTTCGGGGCTGGCGGGATCGAAGCCGTGCATGTGCAGCGCCCATTGCAGGGCGACCAGCATGCCCTTCAGCGGCGGCAGGAGCACGAGGGAGAGAAAGAGGGTGAGCGGCAGCCAGGCGGCGAGGTGCACCCAGAGCGCGGGATGAAACAGCTCCTCCACGATCACCATCAGCGGCACCACGATATGGCCGACCACGAAGATCACCGCATAGGGCGGGGCATCGTCGGCGCGCTGGTGGTAGAGCTCCTCGCCGCAGGTCTGGCAAAAAGGCGCGACCTTCAGATAGCTGGAGAACATGCGTCCGGCGCCGCAGGCGGGGCAGAGGCCGCGCGCGCCGCGGGCGAGCGCGCCGGGAATGGGGCGCTTGGGCAGGGCGGGCGCCTCGTCGTCCGCCGGGACGGGCGGCTGGGCGCCTCCCGCCCGCGTGGTTACCGTCATGGTCATGGATGGGCGCCCCTTTCTGCGTCCTCACCTTTTGTCTTGTCGCCGGCTTATGCTGCCGGCTCTGGTCCGTGCGGCCTTCGGCCTTCCGGATGTGGACCCGGGCGGCCCGTCTCCTACCGGCCTTTCCCCTTGCGGGCGGGGCTGCGCCCGGCCTTGGGCGGCCGCGCGCCACGGGGACCCGAGGGGGAATCCTTCGGCGGCCCGCCGGCCGGCCGCGTCCGCCCCTTGGGCATGCCCGATCGGCGCAGCGGCCGGAGCCGGGCCTTCGACCCGGCCTTGCCACCGTCCGCGTAGGAGCCTTCGGAGAGTAGCTCAAACCGGAGCGCCCCCGCTACCGGCGCCGCCTCCACGAGGCGCACCTCCACCCGGTCGCCGATGCGGTGCATCTCCCCGGTGCGGTCGCCCACCAGGGCCTGACGGGCCTCGTCGAAGCGGTAATAGTCCGCGCCGATGGTGGCGGCGGGGATGAAGCCGTCCGCCCCCGTCTCGTCCAGCGCGACGAAAAGACCCGCCCGCGTCGCCCCGGTGATGCGGCCCTTGAACGCCGCGCCGATCTGGTCGGCCAGGTGATGGGCGATGAGCCGGTCCACGGTCTCGCGCTCCGCCGCCATGGCGCGCCGCTCGGTGACGGAGATGGCCGCGGCGACCTCGGCGAGGCCGTCCTTGGTGGTCTCCTCGGGCAGGCCGTCCTTGCCGAAGGCGAGGGCGTGGATCAGGGCGCGGTGCACCACGAGGTCGGCATAGCGTCGGATGGGCGAGGTGAAATGGGCGTAGCGGCGCAGGTTGAGGCCGAAATGGCCGTAATTGTCCGCCGCATATTCCGCCTGGGACTGGCTGCGCAGCACCACCTGGTTGACCAGGGGGGCAAGGTCCGTGTCCTCCACCAGCTCCAGGATGTGGTTGAAGTGGGAGGGGCGCACCGTATCGGTCTTGGGCAGGGAAAGATCGATGGTCTTCAGGAAGTCGCGCAGTGCCGACAGCTTGGCCATGGAAGGCCCGTCGTGCACCCGGTAGACGAGGGGCGTGCGCTGCTCCTCCAGGGTCTCGGCGGCGGCCACATTGGCGAGGATCATGAACTCCTCGATCAGGCGGTGGGCGTCGAGCCGTTCGGGCACGATCACCTTGTCCACCGTGCCGTCCTCCTTCAGCAGGATCTTGCGCTCGGGCAAATCGAGGTCGAGGGGCGCGCGGGCGTCGCGGGCCTTCTTCACGCAGGCATAGGCCGCATAGAGCGGGGCGATGACGCCATCGCGCAGGGGCTCGGTCACGTCGTCGATGCGGCCGTCCATGGCGTCCTGCGCCTGGGCATAGGCGAGCTTGCCGGCCGAGCGCATGAGCACCCGGTGGAAGGTGTGGCCCTTCTTTCGCCCGTCCCGCCCGATGACCATGCGCACGGCCAGCGCCGGGCGGTCCTCCTTCGGGCGCAGCGAGCAGAGATCGTTGGAAATGCGCTCGGGCAGCATGGGCACCACCCGGTCGGGGAAATAGACCGAATTGCCGCGCAGCAGCGCTTCCCGGTCCAGCGCCGAGCCGGGGCGCACATA
>JAFIHR010000244.1 GCA_017849325.1 Xanthobacter autotrophicus
CGGGCGCATCAGCACCGGCGAGGGCTCGGCCATCGAGGTGCCGGCGAGCGCGCTCACCCGGCTCGACGGCAAGCCCGCCGTGTGGGTGGTGGATCCGTCCGAGCATACGGTGGCGCTGCGCACGGTGGAGGTGCTGCGCTTCTCGCCGGCCACCGCCGCCATCGCCAGCGGCCTGTCGCCGGGTGAGGTGGTGGTCACCGCCGGGGTGCAGGCGCTGCATCCGGGGCAGAAGGTGCGCCTGCTGGAGGGCGGCGCGTGAGCGGCTTCAACCTCTCAGCGTGGGCGCTGAAGTACCGCTCCATCGTCATCTATCTGATGGCGATGGCGGCGGTGGCGGGCATCTTCGCCTTCAAGGGCCTCGGCCGCGCCGAGGACCCCACCTTCGTCATCAAGACCATGGTGGTGCAGGCCTCCTGGCCCGGCGCCTCCATCGAGGAGACCTTCAAGCAGGTGACCGAGCGCCTGGAGCGCACCCTGCAGGAGACCGAGAAGCTCGACTATCTGGAGAGCTACACCAAGCCCGGCGTCACCACCATCTTCGTGCACCTGCAGGGCAGCGCCACCGCCAGGGAAGTGCCGGATATCTGGTATCAGGTGCGAAAGCGCGTGGGCGACATGCGCCACACCCTGCCGCGCGGCATCGTGGGGCCCGGCTTCAACGATGAGTTCGGCGACACCTTCGGCATCATCTACGGCTTCACCGCCGACGGCTTCAGCCCGCGCGAGTTGCGCGACCATGTGGAAGGCGTGCGCTCCGAGCTGCTGCACGTGCCGGACGTCTCGAAGATCGAGATCCTCGGCGCGCAGGACGAGCGCATCTTCCTGGAATTCTCCGAGCAGCAGCTCGCCACTTTGGGCATCGACCGCTCGGCGGTGCTGCAGGCGCTGGCCAGCCAGAACGTGGTGCAGCCGGCGGGCGAGGTGCAGACCTCGCGCGAGAACCTCTCGGTGCGGGTCTCCGGCGCGTTCAACTCGGAAGACGACATCGCCAACGTGAACTTCGTGGTGAACGGCCGGCTGCTGCGCCTCGCCGACATCGCCACCATCCGCCGCGCCTATGCCGATCCGCCCCAGCCCCTGTTCCGGGTGAACGGCGAGCCGGCCATCGGCCTTGCCATCGCCATGCGCGACGGCGGCGACATCCTGGCCATGGGCCGCAACCTCGATGCCGCCATGCGCCGCATCACCGCCAACCTGCCGGTGGGCATCGAGCCGCACCTGGTGGCCGACCAGGCGGTGACGGTGGATCATGCCATCGACGAGTTCATGACCTCGCTGTGGCAGGCGGTGGCCATCATCCTGGTGGTGTCCTTCATCAGCCTCGGGGTGCGCGCCGGCGCCATCGTGGCGCTTGCCATTCCGCTGACGCTGGCACTGGTGTTCGCCCTCATGCAGATGGTGAGCATCGACATGCAGCGCATCTCGCTGGGCGCGCTCATCATCGCACTGGCGCTCATGGTGGACGACGCCATGACCACCACGGACGCGACGCTGACCCGCCTCGCCGCCGGCGACGACAAGCCGACCGCCGCCTCCTTCGCCTTCAAGGCCTATGCGCCGGCGATGCTGGCGGGCACGCTGGTGACCGTGGCGGGCTTCGTGCCGGTGGGCTTCGCGGCGAGCTCGGCGGGCGAATACACCTTCACCCTGTTCGCGGTGGTGGCCATCGCGCTCCTCGTCTCCTGGATCGTGGCGGTGCTGTTCGCGCCGCTGATGCAGGTGCTGATCCTGAAGGCGCCCGACAAGGCGAGCCTGCCCGATCCGGACAAGCCGGCGGGCGGCGTTCTCGGCGTCTATCGCGGCATCCTCACCCTGTGCCTGAAGATGCGCTGGGCGACGCTGGCGATCACCCTCGGCCTGTTCGTGCTTTCGGTGCTCGCCCTGCCGCTGATCCCGCGGCAGTTCTTCCCCTCGTCGGACCGCGCCGAGCTGCTGGTGGATCTCGCCTCGCCGCAGAACGCCTCCATCTATGCCAGCGAGGAGGTGGCGAAGGCGTTCGACGCGGCCCTCGACGGCGATCCCGACGTGGACCGCTGGAGCACTTATGTGGGGCGCGGCGCCATCCGCTTCTACCTGCCGCTGAACGTGCAGCTTCCCAACGACTTCTTCGCCCAGTCGGTGATCGTGGCGAAGGATGTCGAGGCGCGCGAGCGCCTGCGCAAGCGGCTTGAGGAGCGCCTCGCCAACGACTTCCCGCAGCTCATCGCCCGGGTCTATCCGCTGGAGCTCGGCCCGCCGGTGGGCTGGCCGGTGCAGTATCGCGTCTCCGGCCCGAGCATCGAGCGGGTGCGCGCCATCGCCTTCGACCTGGCCGCCCTGGTGGCGAGCAATCCCAACACGGTGAAGGTGAACTACAACTGGATCGAGCCGAACCGCCAGGTCCGCATCAATGTGAACCAGGACCAGGCGCGCCTCCTCGGGCTCTCCACCCAGACCCTGGCCGGGGTGCTGAACACCGTGCTCACCGGCACCACGGTGACCCAGGTGCGCGACGACATCTATCTCGTCGACGTGGTGGCCCGCGCCAACGAGGCGGAACGCATCTCCCTCGACACCCTCGCCAACCTCAACGTGCCGCTGCCCGGCGGGCGCACCGTGCCGCTCGGCCAGTTCGCCACCTTCGAGTTCACCCAGGACTATCCGGTGATCTGGCGGCGCGACCGGGTGCCCACCCTCACGGTGCAGGCCGACGTGACCCCCGGCGTGCTGCCGGAGAGCGTGGTGGATGCGCTGGAGCCCAAGGTCAAGGAGATGGCGGCCACCCTGCCGCCGGGCTTCCACATCGCCACCGGCGGCACGGTGGAGGAGAGCGCGGCCTCCCTCGCCTCGGTGGTGGCGGTGGTGCCGGCCATGCTGTTCATCATGTTCACGGTGCTGATGTTCGAGCTCAAAAGCTTCCAGCGGCTCGTCATCGTGCTGTCGGTGGCGCCGCTCGGGCTCATCGGCGTGGTGGCGGCGCTGCTGGCGTCGGGCCGGCCCCTGGGCTTCGTGGCGATCCTCGGCGTGCTGGCGCTGATCGGCATGATCACCAAGAATGCGGTGATCCTGATCAGCCAGATCGAGGCGGACCGCAAGGCCGGCAAGAATGTGTGGGATGCGGTGGTGGCCGC
>JAFIHR010000032.1 GCA_017849325.1 Xanthobacter autotrophicus
CAATCGCCTTGGAGGAAACCCTATGGTCGGACTGCGTTCGATGGTTGCTGCCTGCGCATTGCTCGCCGCAGGTTCAGCCGCTGCCCAAACGCCCACCGTCAAGATTGGCGTGCTCAATGACCGAACCGGCATCTATGCGGATTTCGCCGGACAGGGATCGGTCGTCGGCGCGCAGCTGGCCGTGGAGGATTTCCGCAAGACCCATCCCGACATCAACGTCGAGATCGTCTCCGCCGACCACCAGAACAAGGCGGACGTAGGCTCGGCCATCGCCCGCCGGTGGTATGACCAGGAAGGCGTCGACATGATCGCCGACGTGCCGAATTCCGCCGTCGCGCTCGCCGTCAACGCGGTGTCGCGCGAGAAGGACAAGGTTCTCATCGTCTCCGGCGGCGGGACCTCCGATCTCACCGGCCCGCAATGCGCGCCCTACACCATCCACTGGACGTTCGACACCTGGTCCCTCGCCCATGGCACCGGAAGCGCCATGGTGAAGCAGGGCGGCGATACCTGGTTCTTCGTGACCGCCGACTACGCCTTCGGGCATGCGCTGGAGCGCGACACCGCCAAGGTGGTGGTCGAATCCGGCGGCAAGGTGCTGGGCTCGGTGCGCCATCCCATGGCCGCCACCGACTTCGCGTCGGTCCTGCTCCAGGCCCAGGGCTCGAAGGCGAAGGTGATCGGCCTTGCCAACGCGGCGGGCGACACCATCAACGCCGTCAAGCAGGCCTCCGAGTTCGGCATCACCCAGAGCGGGCAGAAGCTGGCCGGCCTGCTGGTCTTCCTGTCGGACGTGCATTCCCTCGGCCTCAAGGTCGCCCAGGGGCTGGTGCTCACGGAAAGCTTCTACTGGGACCAGAATGACGGCACGCGCGCGTTCGCCAAGAGGTTCGGCGAGCGGATGAACGGGCGCATGCCCACCATGGTGCAGGCCGGCGTCTATTCGGGCGTGATGCACTATCTCAAGGCCGTGGCGGCGACGAAATCCAAGGACGCCGCCGCCGTGGTCGGCTGGATGAAGGCGAACCCCACCGTCGATCCGCTGTTCGGCACCGGCGCGGTGCGGCCCGACGGCCGGCACATCCACAACATGTACCTGTTCGAGGTGAAGAAGCCTTCGGAATCCACCGGCGAATGGGATGTCTACAAGACCCTGGCGACGATCCCGGCCGCCGAGGCCTTCCGCCCCATCGCCGAAGGCGGGTGCCCGCTGGTGAAGAGCTGAACGGCCGAAGCGCGAAAAGAGCCCCCGGCCCATTTGCTGGGCCGGGGGCTTTTCATTGGCGGATCGACCACTGCGATGCGGGGGGCGCGGGAAGCCGCCGCCCCCTGCCCGGCCTCAGCCGAGCCGCGGACTTTCGGCGAGGCTGAGGCTGCGGTCGAAGCGGCGTGCCGCCCCGCCCGCGCCCAGATTGGCGAGCCGGGCCACCTGCCGGAGCAGATCCCCGAGCCGGTTGAGATAGGTGATGGCGCTGGTCGCCTGAAGGCCGGGATCGATCTCGCACTGGGTGACGAGACGGCGCTCCGCCCGCCGGCACACGCTGCGGGCCACCGCGGCGAAAGCCGCACGCGGCGAGCCACCGGGCAGCATCTCCGAAGCGGCGGGCGAAAGCCGCCGCTCCCTCTCCTCCACGAGAAGGTCGAGGCGCGTCACGTAGGGCTGCGACAGGAGCGCCGTTCCCGGCGCCGCCACCTGCTGCAGAAGCTCGTGAAGATCGTTCTCCACCGTGACCAGGGACTGATGGTCCTGCGGCATCGCCGGGTCGTCCGCCAGCACGGCAATCCAGGCGGCGAGCTCCTCCAACGCGCCGATGAGCTCGATGGTCGGGCTGTCCTTCTCCACCCGGGTGCCCATGGCGAGCCGGGTCATTTTGGCGTCCGCCGGCGGCGTCGACGGGGCTGGGCGCGTGCTCATGGCGGTGTCCTCCCTCGGGGCCCGCGGCATTTCCGGGCGCCCCGGTCTGTTCCCTTAACGTGTCAGCCGAGGCTCGCCCGCCGCGCCGCCTGCTGCTGGCTCGCGAGGAAATCGGCGGTGTATTCGCAATAGGTGGCGATGATCCACGGGATCATGTCGCGCTTCTTGTCATCGAGCGGCGCGATCCGGCGGGCCGGATTGCCGCCCCACAGGAAGCCGCTCTCCAGCACCTGGCCCTTCTGGGTGCGGGCGCCGGCGGCGAGCAGCACGTCGGGCTCCACCACGGTGCCCGGCGCCACGCGGCTCCCGGTACCCACCAGCGAGCCGGTGCCCACGGTGCAGCTCTCCAGCGCGACGTTGTGCCCGACCACCGCATTGGCGGCGATGACGACGGGGCCGTCGGTGCAGCGGACGACGCTGTTGTCCTGGATGTTGGAATTTTCACCGAGCACGATCTCGGAACCGCGCGCATCGAGGGTGCAGCTGAACAGCACCGAGGCCCGGGCGCCCGCCCTGAAGATCCCCGAGACCGAGGAATTGGCGGCGATGAAGGAGGTGGGGTGGATGTCGAGCCGGGCCGGTCCGCCCGCCGGCGGCGGGGGCGCGCTGGCGAGGCTGCGCAGGCGCGCCGCCCGGGCCGCCCGCTCGGCCTCGTCGATCCGCCGCACCGGCTTCGCGGGCGCGCCGGCATAGAGGGTGTCGGCCTCGAGCCGGGATCGGGGAAAGGCGATCGCCCCCGCTTCCATGACGACGCCGCTCTCCACCACCGAGCCGTCCAGGATGATGGCGTCCTCCTCGATCACGCAGCCGTCCCCCACCGTGCAGGCGTGGACCACCGCGTCCGGCCCGACGGTCACCCCGTCGCCGATGATCGTCGGATATCGCTCATGGGCGATGTGCACCGTGCCCCAGTCGCCGAGGTGGAAATCCGCGCCGGTCTCCACCACGTGACCGTCGGCGCGGATGAGGGCGAGGGTGCCGAGCGTCGCCCGCGGGCCGAGCGTCACCCGGCCGATCAGCGCCGAGCGGGGGCCGGCGATGCGCAGCTCCGGATAGACCGGCAGGATGCCGTGGTAGGGAAGGATGAAAGGCTGTTCGGCCATCAGGGGCTCTTTCGGATGCGGTCGACGAATTCCATGGCGTCCCGCGCCATGGTCGAGATGGTCTCCAGCGAAAGCGCGCGGGCGACCGTGGTGCAGAAGGGCTCGAACTCGTCGAGCTCCCCTGCCCCCAGCATCCGGGCGATGAGGTATCGGCGCAACGCGAGCCGATCGTGACCGCACGCCACCGAATGGGAGAGCAGCCGGCGCGCCGCCTCGATATCGCCCGCCCGGAGCCGGGAGCGCGCCGACTTCAGCTCGGCGCGGCGCATCTGGACACCCTGCGCCGCGGCGGTCTTCGCCGGCATGTCAGAACACCGGCGTTTCGCGATAGACGCCCCAGATCGTCTTCAGCTTCTCCACGATATCGCCCATGGTCGCCCCCTCGCGCACCAGCTCGATGGTGACGGGCATGATGTTCTGGCTCTCGTCCTTGGCCACCTCCACCAGGCGGTCGAGCAGGGCATCGACCTTGGCGTTGTCGCGCTCGCGGCGGATGCGCTGGGTGCGGGCGACCTGGCGTTCCGCGGTGGTGTGGTCATAGGGGTGCAGCTCGATCTCGTGCACCTCGTCGTGCTCCACCATGGAGTTGACGCCGATCACCGGCTTCTCGCCCGACTGCTTGCGCAGCGCCGTCTCGTAGGCGAAGTCGGCCACCCGCTTCTGGAACCAGCCTTCCTGGATCAGCTTGATGGTGCCGCCGCGGGCATCCACCTCGGCAAGGATGTCCATGATGCGCTTTTCGTAGTCCGTGGTGAGCGTCTCCACATAATAGGAGCCGCCCACCGGATCGATCACCTGGGTGACGTTGCTTTCCTCGGCGATCACCTGCTGGGTGCGCAGGGCGAGACGCATGGCCTCCTCGGTGGGGATGGCGAAGGCCTCGTCGAAGCCGTTGGTGTGGAGCGACTGGCACCCGCCGAGCACGGCCGACAGCGCCTGCAACGCGGTGCGCACCACGTTCACCATGAACTGCGGCTTGGTGAGCGAGGCCGCCGCCGTCTGGCAGTGGAAGCGCAGGCGCATCGATTCCGGGTTGGTGGCGCCGAAGCGCTCCTTCATGATCTTGGCATAGCAGCGCCGCACCGCGCGGAACTTCGCGATCTCCTCGAAGAAATCGGCCTGGCAGACGAAGAAGAAAGCGAGGCGAGGCGCGAAATCGTCCACCTTCATGCCGGTCTTCAGCACTTCCTCCACATAGACGATGAGGTTGGCCAGGGTGAAGGCCACCTCATCGAGGGGCGAGGAACCGGCTTCCGAGATGTGATAGCCGGAGATGTTGATGGGGTTGTACCGCTTCATGTTGCTGGCGCAGTAGGTGATGCAGTCGCGCACGATGCGCACCGACGGCGCGATGGGATAGATGTACTCCTTCTGCGCCATGTATTCCTTCAGGATATCCGCCTGCACGGTGCCCGACAATTTGTCGAGGTCGTAGCCGCGCTTCTCGGCGAGCGCGATATACATGGCAAGCAGGATCCAGGCGGACGGATTGATGGTCATCGACACCGAGATCTTCTCAAGGTCGATGCCGTCGAACAGCGCCTCCATGTCGGCGAGGGTGTCGATGGCCACGCCCTCGCGGCCCACCTCGCCGTCGCTCATGGGATGATCGCTGTCGTAGCCCATGAGGGTCGGCATGTCGAAATCGGTGGAGATGCCGGTCTGGCCCTGCGCGATCAGGTATTTGAAGCGCTTGTTGGTGTCCTCGCCGGTGCCGAAGCCGGCGATCTGGCGCATGGTCCAGTTGCGGCTACGGTACATGGTGGGATACGGGCCGCGGGTGAAGGGATAGCGGCCGGGAAGGCCGATGTCCTCGACCGGCGTCGTGGCCACGTCGGCGGCCGTGTAGACGCGCTTCACCGGGAAGTCGCCGAGGGTGAAGAACTGCTCCTTGCGCTCCTTCTGCTTCTTCAGGAAGGCGGCGACCTCGTTCTCCTCCCAATGGCGCACGTCGTCATCGAGATTGGCGAGGGTCAGGATTTCAGACATGCTCATGCGCGCGTTCCTTCTCGGCAGGCGAATCCAGCATCTCGGTCGCCAGGGTGTAGGGGTCGCCGTCGCGCCGCAGCAGGCGCTCGGCAAGGGATGGGGCAAGGCGCTCCGCGTCCTTGGCGAAGCGTTCGAGCAGGAGGTTCTCGGCGGTCTTCTCCAGCCGGAAACGGGCAATGCCGGCCTGGCGCGCGCGCCCGCTCGCGGTCTCGAAGGCGACGCGGCGGTGCGCCGCGATCTTGTCGGCGAACTCCTCGAACCCCTCGCCGGAGAGGGAGGAGAGGCCCACCACCGGCACCGCCCAGTCGGTCTTGCCCGACGTGAGGGCGCCGAGCGTCAGCATCGACTTGAGGTCGGTGATGGTGCGGTTGGCGTCCGAGCGGTCGCATTTCGACACCACATGGATGTCGGCGATCTCCAGGATGCCGGCCTTGATGGCCTGGATCTCGTCCCCGAGGCCGGGGGCGGAGACCACCACCGTGGTGTGGGAGGCGCGGGCGATCTCGACCTCGTCCTGGCCCACCCCCACCGTCTCGATGATGATGGTGTCGAAGCCGGCGACATCGAGGATGTCCACCGCGTCGAGCGCGGCCCGGGCCATGCCGCCCATGGCGCCGCGGGTGGCCATGGAGCGGATGTAGACGCCGGGATCGGTGGCGAGTTCCACCATCCGCACCCGGTCGCCGAGGATCGAGCCGCCGGAGAACGGGCTCGACGGGTCCACCGCCACGATGCCGAGCTTCGACCCGCGGGCGCGCAGCATCTGCGCGAAGCGGGCGACGAGGGTGGACTTGCCCGAGCCGGGCACCCCGGTGATGCCGATGACATGGGCGCCGCCGGCGCGGCGATAGATCTCCGCCAGGGCCGGCCGGGCCTCCGGCGTGCCGGATTCGGCCCGCGAGATGAGGCGGGCGACGGCGCCGGTCTGCCCGGCCGCCACGCGCGGCACGAGATCGAGGGAGGGAACGTAGGCCGCCGCCATCATGCGCCTCCCGCCTTGAGCTGGGCGTTCATGCCGCGGAACACCTCGCGGTCGTCCACCACCCGGCGCGCCTTGAAGTCGGTGCGCGGCAGGAGGCCGGCATCCACCACCTCCACCACCGCGCGCAGGCCCAGGAGCTTGTGCATGGCGTGGGCGACCTCGCCGCGGAAGCGCTCCACATGCTCGCGGCCGAGGGCGGCCGTCATCGCGTCGGCCTCCACCTTGAGCACCAGCTCGTCCATCGCCGCCTCGCGGGTGATGACGATCTGGTGCTCGCCGCCATAGGCCGGGATCTGGTTCAGCACCGCGTCGATCTCGCTCGGATAGACGTTCTCGCCGCGGATGGTGAACATGTCGTCGATGCGCCCGAAGATGCCCTGCGGCAGGCACGGATAGGTGCGCCCGCAGGGATTGGGCGCGTCGGACCACAGGGTGAGGTCGCCCGACGCGAGGCGGATCATCGGCTGGGAGGTGCGCTCCAGGTGGGTGTAGATGGGGGTGCCGCGCGAGCCGTAGGGCACCCGGCGCTGGGTCTTGGGATCGCAGACCTCGGTGTAGACCACGTCCTGCCAGCACAGCAGGCCGGTGGTCTCGGCCGAGCCCGCGACGTTCATCCAGGGGGTCATCTCGGCCATGGAGCCGCTGTCGATGACCTTGGCGCCGTACAGCTCCTCGATGCGGTCGCGCACGCCGGGAATGGACGCCCCCGGCTCACCGGAGAAGAACATCACCTTCAGCCCGAAATCGCGCGGGTTGAGGCCTTCCTTGACGGCGGTGTCGGCGAGGTGGAGGGCGTAGGTGGGCGTGCCGTAGAAGCCGGCCGGGCGCATGGTGGCGAGCCACTGGGCGAGGCGCACGCTCATGCCGGGCGCGCCGGCGCCGAAGGGAAACGCCTTCGCCCCCAGACGCTCGGCGCCGGCGAGCGCACCCCACGAGCCCATGTAGAGGCTGAGGATGGCGGCCACGCACACCATGTCGCCGGGCCTCAACCCCATGGCCCACATGATGCGGGCGTGGGCGTTGGCGATGGCGTTCCAGTCCTGGCGGCCGATGGCGAAGGCGGTGGGGCGGCCCGTGGTGCCGGAGGTGCCGTGGATGTGGAAGATCTCGGCGTCGTCCACGCACAGGTAATCGCCGAACGGCGGGACCGCGGCCTGGGCGGCGCGCAGGTCGGCCTTGGAGATCACCGGCACCTTGTCCTCGAAATCTTCGAGGCTCTTGAGATGGGAGGGATGAAACCCCGCCTCGTCCCACTTGCGCCGGTAGAACGGGGCCTTCTCATAGGCGTAGGCGCAGACGTCCTTGAGGCGCGCGAGGATGGCGGCCTCGCGGTCCGCGGGATGCATGGTTTCGCGCTTCGGAAACCAGTAGCGCGCGTCCGGCGGCGGCAGATAGGCGTCGTCGTAGCGCGGGGGAAATGACCAGAATTCCATGGCACCCTCCCCGCGCTCAGCGCGCGCCGCGCTCGGCGACCAGCCGTTCGAGCATCGCGACGATCGCGTTGGGCGGGGTGTCCTGGAGCATCACCTCCCGCACCCCGAGCTCCTTCAGCGCGACCACGTCCTCGTCCGGCATCACCCCGCCGGCGACGACGATGAGATCGTTGGCGCCGCGTTCGGAGAGGAGCTGGAAGATCTTGGGAAACACCGTCAGCTGCACCCCGGACAGGAGCGAGACGCCGAGCACGTCCACATCCTCCTGGATCGCCGCGGTGACCACTTCCTCCGGCGTGCGGTGGAGGCCGGAATAGATCACGTCCATTCCGGCGTCGCGCAGCGTGCGGGCGACCACCTTCACCCCGCGGTCATGTCCGTCGAGACCCACCTTGGCGAGGAGCACCCTGATCGGCTGGCTCATTTCCATCCCCTAGATTGAATTCTGAATTCAGTATTCAATGACGTTCTCACCTCCCCGGAGACTCGTCAAGATGGAAAACCGCCTTCACTCGCGATATGCAGAATTCATGGAATCCCTCGCCGCGCCCAAGCGCCTGGTCGAACAGACCTACGATGTCATTTTGGATGCGATCTGCGATGGAACGCTCAAGCCGGGAGAGCGCCTTACGCAGGAGGACATCGCTGCGCGCCTGAACGTTTCCCGCCAGCCGGTGACCCATGCGCTGGTGATTCTCCGGGCGCAGGGCTTCGTGACCGAGGCGGGAAAGCGCGGGGTCGCCGTCGCGCCGGTGCAGCCGGAACTGCTCAAGGCGATCTATGAGTTCCGCTCCGCCGTCGAGCCGCTCGCCGCCGAGCTCGCGACCGCCAACCTGAAGCCCGAGCACATCCGCCAGGGGCGCGAGCTGCTCGCCCACGGCCGCAACCTCGTCCTCGCCAACGACCGCAAGGGCGTGGTGCAGGCCGACATGGACTTCCATTCCTTCATCTACGACCTCTCGGGCAATCCCCTGATCATCGACACCATGCGGCTCAACTGGCAGCATCTGCGCCGCGGCATGGGGGAGATCCTGAGCTATCCGGGCCTGTCGATCCGGGTCTGGCGGGAACACGAGGACATCCTCGAAGCCATGATCGCCGGCGATGCCAAGCTCGCCGCCCGGAACATGCGCAGCCATCTTCTCGGCGCCTACAAGCGGGTCATCCTCGGCGAAAAGCACGTGACCTGACCGGATGCCGGTCCACCTCCAGGCCGCGGCCGGGACGGCCTACCAAGGGTCGCGCGCGCCGGAGGCAAGCGGATCAACGCCCCGTCCGGCGCGCGCCGCCCGCTCGGACCTTCGCCGCGCCTTCGGCGTGACGGCCGCTGTCCGGTAGGGACCGCGGACGGCCCGGCGCCCCCCGCCCCGTCGGGCAGGCCCGAGCGCGCCGCAAAATAGCCGAACATTCACCGCTGACTTTCCTTGCCGCCGTAAGTCTGGCGTAAGCTTGGCTTTGCAAGGTCCGACCGTTCCTCCATGGCAGGACCGGGCAGGCATGACCTCTGCACACATCATCGAACCGGGCGACGCCGACCGCACCGACGTCCAGGCCTTCATCGCCGCGGTCTACGGCCGCGAATACGGCGCGAAGCTGACGTCGTTCGCCGACACCCTCATCTGCCGCGTCGATGCGCGGGGGGAGATCCTCTGCGCGGCGGGACTGCGGATGGCTTCCGACGGCTTCTTCTCCGAGCAGTATCTTGCGACGCCCGTCGAGACCGCCCTGGCGCGCGCCACCGGCCGCCGTGTCCACCGGCAGGAGGTGTTCGAGGTCACCACCCTCGCCAGCCGCTCGCCGCGCGAGATCGGCGCCTTCATCGGCGACATCATCGCCTACGGCGCCCGCAACGGCATGGCCTGGTCCTTCTTCACCCTCACCCGGAGGCTCAGCCTGCTGCTGAAGCGGCGGCACCTTTCCCCCGTCTTCCTTGCCGACGCGGATGCCCGCCGCGTCGCCGATCCGCTGGCCTGGGGCCGCTATTACGAGACCGAACCCAAGGTGTTCGCGGTGGACGGGCTGAAGCTGGCGTCGTCCCCGGTGGCGTCCCTGGAGCTGGAGCGTCATGCGGAGCTTCCTTGACGCGGTGGCGGCGCACGCCCGCAGCACGCCGGACCGGACGCTGTTCACCGACGCCCATGGCGCGCTGAGCTACGCCGGCCTTCTCGGCGATGCCGCGCGCCTTGCCGGCCGGCTGCCGCGCGAGGCCCGCGTGATCGGCCTGTATCTGCCCAACGGTCGGGAATGGGCCGTGGCGCAGGTGGCGTGCATCGTCGCGGGCCGGATCGCGGTGCCGCTCCCGCGCTTCTTCAGCCCGCAGCAGATCCGGCACATCCTGCGCGATGCCGGCGTGGAGCTCATTCTCACCGCCGGCGCCGACGAGGCTGCGGCCGAAACGGGCCTCGCCTGCCTGCCGGTGACGCTCACCGGAGAAGCCGGCGCGCTGCCCGCGTTCCGCGACGGTTTCGGCGAGATCATCTATACCTCCGGCAGCACCGGCGCGCCGAAAGGCGTGCGCCATGAAAGCGGACAGATGGGCTGGCAGGCCGCCGCCCTCGCCGGGGCCATCGGCGCGACGGCGGAGGATTCCTACCTCTCCGTCCTGCCCCTCTCCCTGCTGCTGGAGACGCTTTGCGCGATCTTCGTTCCGGCCTTCGCCGGCGGTCGCGCGCATTTCGAGACCGGCCTCGCAGAGGCCGTCGGGCGCGGATCCGCCCGAGGCATCGCCGCGGCCTTCGCGGCGCGCAGGCCCTCCGTCGGCGTGGTGGTGCCCGAGCTGCTGCGCGCCTGGGTCGGCGAGCTCGTTGCCACCGGCGCGACCGCGCCGGAGAGCCTGCGCTTCGTCGCCGCCGGCGGCGCGCCGGTCCCACCCGGCCTGGCGGAGGCCGCCTGGCGCCTGGGCATCCCGGTGCACGAAGGCTACGGCCTGTCGGAATGCTGCTCGGTGGTGGCGCTGAACCGGCCGGGGGCGCGGGTCGCCGGCACGGTGGGCGACCCCCTGCCGGGACTTTCCCTCCGCATCCGGGACGGGGAAATCCTGGTGGACGGTCCCTCCGTCACCGATGGCTATCTGGGCGGCGCGCCGGCCGCGCGGCCCTGGGCCACGGGCGACCTCGGCGCCCTCGACGCGGCTGGCCGGCTGACCGTGTACGGCCGCAAGGACAATCTCATCGTCACCCCGTTCGGGCGCAACGTCAGCCCGGAATGGGTGGAGGCGGCGCTTCTGGACGCGCCCGGCGTCGGCTGGTGCGCGGTGGATGGAGACCAGCAGGGTCTTGCCGCCCTCGTCATCCCGCTGCCCGGCGCCGAGGACCGCTTCGCCGACGACGGCGCCAGCGAAGCGCTCCTCGCGCAGCGCTGCAGGGATCTGCCGGCCTATGCCCGGCCCAGCCGGGTGACGGTGGTTCCCCTCGCGCGGGCAAAGGCGCTGGGCCTTCTCACCGACAACGGGCGGGTGCGCCGCCCCGCCGTGCGCGCCCTGCTGCAGGCCAATGCGCCCCTGCCGCCCCTCTCCCCTGCCGTTCTCGAAGAAAGACGTGAGCCATGACCTTCCACGACCGCCTCCTGCGGGAGACCGCGGCCGAGCGCGACCGCTTCCTCGCCATCCCGCTCATCGAGCATGCGGTGCGCGCCGGCGGATCGCGAGGCCTCTACCTCGCCTTCCTCACCGAGGCCTACCACCACGTGAAGCACACCTTCCCGCTGCTGGCGCTGGCCGCCTCGCGCACCACCGACGCCCGTTACCAGGACGCGCTGGTCACCTACATGGCCGAGGAGCGCGGACACGAGGCGTGGATCCTCGACGACATCCGCGCCATGGGCGGCGATGCCGAGGCGGTGCGGCGCGGCACGCCCGGGCCGGCCTGCCGGGTGATGGTGGCCTTCTCCTATTTCGCCATCGAGCATGCGAGCCCTTACGCGATGCTCGGCAGCGTGCATGTGCTGGAAGGCATGTCGGTGCTGCTGGCCGAGCGCCTCGCCGACACGCTGACGCGCACCTTCGGCGCCCCTGGGGAGGCCGGATTTGCCTACCTGCGCTCCCACGGCGGGCTCGACAAGGAGCACGTGGCCTTCTTCCGCTCCCTGGTGGACGGCTTCGACGCGCCCGAGGTCCAGGACATCATCATCGACCATGCGAAGATGTTCTACCGGCTCTATGGCGACATCTTCCGCGATCTCGGTTCGCAGGCGGAGCTGAGCCATGCGGCGTGAGGCGAAGCTCGCGGCCAAGCGCGTCCTCATCACCGGCGGCGGCTCGGGCATCGGCCGCGCCCTCGCCCGCGAGGCGGCCCGGCGCGGCATGGAGGTGGCGGTCTGCGGCCGCCGCCGCGCGGCACTGGAGGAGACGGCGCGGCAGCTTCCGGCGAGCGCCCGCCCCATCGCCATCGCCGCCGACATCACCTCGGCCGACGACCGGGCGCGCCTCGTCGCGCTGCTTTCCGAGGCGTGGGGCCGGCTCGACGTGCTGGTGAACAATGCCGGCGTGGTGGAAGGCGGGGTGATCGAGCACACCGACGATGCCGCGCTGGAGGCCACCTTCCGCACCAACGTCATCGCGCCCATCGCCCTGACCCGGGACTGCGCGCCGCTGCTGCGCGCCGCCGCCCCGGCGCGGGTGGTGAACGTGGGCTCGGTGTTCGGCGACATCGCCTATCCGGGATTTGCCGCCTATTCGGCCTCGAAATTCGCCCTGCGCGGCTTTTCCAGCGCGCTGCGGCGGGAGTGGGCGCCGCAGGGCATCGGCGTGACCTATGTGGCCCCGCGCGCCACCCTCACCGATGCGGCCGCCGCCTTCGACGGCCTCATCGCCGCCACCGGCATGCGCCTCGATGCGCCGGACGAGGTGGCGGCCCATGTCTGGCAGGCGGTGGAACGCGGCCGCGACACCGCCTATCCCGCCGGCCCCGAGCGCCTGTTCGTGCTCATCCAGCGCCTGGCGCCGAAGCTCATCGACCGGGCGCTCGCCCGGAGCATTCCCCGCACCGCCTCCTGAGCGGGCTCCCGTTCCAGAAAGGAAATACCCATGCGTGCCCTTCCGCACACCCTTCCGCGCGCCCTGCTCCTGGCCGGACTGCTGCTCGGCACCGGCTCCGCCCACGCCGCCGACGATGGCCTCGCCAAGGAGGTCAAGCATATCCAGACCCAGTGGGAGACCATCAAGTTCACCGTCCCCGAGGGCGACAAGCAGACCGACCAGATGAACGCCCTCGGCGCCGAAGCCGACGCCATGGCGCAGAAATATCCCGACCAGGTGGACGCCCTGATCTGGGACGGCATTCTCACCAGCGAGCGGGCCTCCATGGTCAATCCCATCTCGGCCCTGTCGCTGGCCAAGAGCGCCCGCGACACGCTGGAGAAGGCCTATCGCATGAACCCCACCGCTCTGGAGGCGGGCGCCCCCACCAGCCTCGGCGTGCTGTACTACCGTGTCCCCGGCTTCCCGGTGGCGTTCGGCGACAAGGCGAAGGCGCGCAAGCTCCTGGAGGAGGCCACCAAGGCGGCGCCCCAGGGCCTCGACGCCTGGTATTTCTACGGCGATTTCCTGATGAGCGAGGGGGAGTATCCCAAGGCGCGCGACGCCTTCACCCACGCCCTCTCCATCGCGCCCCACCCCGACCGGCCCCTGTGGGACGAGAACCGCCGGCTGGTGATCCGCGAGAAGCTCGACAAGATCCAGGCGAAGCTGTGAGCGCGGCGGATCACGGGGCCGGCCCGGCTCCCGCCGCCTCCCGGCGCACGCGCCGGGACATCTGGCACCGGCTCGGCCGCCAGCTCGCGCGGCCGGAGGGCGCCGCCGGCGCCCTCATGGGCCGCCTCATGGTCCATGCCAACGCGGTGCCGAACCGGCTCGCCATCGCCGCCCTCGACATGGAGGCCCACGACCACGTGCTGGAGATCGGCTTCGGCCCGGGCGAGGCGCTGGCGGCCCTCGCGCGGCTCGCGCCGCTCGGCCGGATCTGCGGCGTTGAGGCCTCCCCGGCGATGCTCGCCCGCGCCCGCCGCCGCAACGCCCGCACCCTCGGCGCCGGGCGCATGGAGCTGGTCGACGGCGATTTCCGCCGCCTGCCCTGGGCGGACGGCGCCTTCGACAAGGTGCTTGCCGTCAATGTGGCCTATTTCTTCGACGGCGCGGGGACGGCCGTCGCCGAGATCCGCCGGGTGCTGAAGCCGGGCGGCCGGGCCGTGCTTTACGTCACGGACCGGGCGACCATGGCACGCTGGCCGTTCGCCGGTCCCGAAACCCACGTGACCTACGATGCCGCGGACCTGCGCGCTCTGCTCGCACGCGGCGGGTTCGGCCCGGACCACGTGGAGATCCGCCCGGTGAGCCTGCCGATGCAGATGGAAGGCCTCGTGGCGCGCGCCACCCGCGTCGCCTGAGCCGGCGCCGCTCGGAATGCCGCCTTAGGCTGCGGCGGGCGCGGGAAAGCACATCTGCGCGCACCCCCCGCCCGAGGGCAGGTTGGACAGCTCCAGCCGGCCGCCATGGACCTGCATGGTGCGCTCGACGATGGAGAGGCCGAGGCCCACGCCCTCGCGCCGGTCGCTGCGCAGCAGGCCGCGCCGGCGCCGCTCGGCATCGAGCACCTCGGCGGGAAAGCCCGGCCCCTCGTCGCGTATCCGCACCGCCGGCGCGCCGGTGACCTCCACCGTGATCATCCCCTGCGGCGGCGAATGCTCGAGCGCATTCTCGATGAGGTTGCGCACCGCGCGGAACACGTCGTCCCGGCGCCCCGCCACCACCACCGGCGCGGCGTGCGCGAGGGCCTCGATGCGGCGGCCGCGTTCGATCACCCGGGGGGCGAGATAGGCGGCCGCCTCCCGCGTCACCTCCCCGAGCTCCACCACGTCGCCGGGCTCGATGCGCGAGCGGCCGAGCCGCACCCGGTCGAGGAGCTGCTCCACCAGCCGCTCCATGGTG
>JAFIHR010000033.1 GCA_017849325.1 Xanthobacter autotrophicus
CAGGGCGATGACGATGGGCTTCATAACGGCGGTCAAGAGCTGCCTGTCGAAATATGCGGTGTTCCGGGGCCGGGCGTCACGCAGCGAGTTCTGGTGGTTCATCCTGTTCGGCGTCCTGATGCACGTGCTGGTTCTGCTGTTCGACAGCCTCGTGCTCGGGACAGTCACGGGCGAGTTCATTACCCAACTCAATCCCGATAATCCCTCCGGCCCGCCTCAATTCGTCGGCTGGCGCTGGCATGATGACAGCTACAATCTGCTCATCCTGGAGTTGCTTCTGCTGTTGCCCGTTCTGGCGGTGAGCGCACGACGGCTCCACGATGTCGGCCGGAGCGGATCTTGGACCTTTCTCCCGTTCGCTTCGATGATCGGCTTGCCGGTTCTCACCACCCTGGTCGCTTTGCTGGCCGTGCCATGGCTCAACATCCTGGTACTGGTCGTCACCGTGTTGCTGACACTGATTAGCATCCTGGCATTGCTGTTCTGGTGGGTGCAGCCGTCCGAAGCCGGCGAAAATGTCTACGGCCTGCCACCCCATCCGCGGCAACCTGCCACCCAGAGCGTTTTCACGCGAAGCCGACCCGGTTCGCAGGAGGCAAACGCGACACTACAACGGCGGGAGCCTTTCCTTTCCAGCCGGGACGACCGGAGAATACCCTGAGATCGCGCATCGGGCAGAACGCAAAAGGGCGGCGGATGGGACCCATCCGCCGCCCTTTTTCACGCCGATAGCCGATCCGCTCAGGTCTCGTCGCGGGTGCGGATCCATTCCACGATGCCGGAGAAGTCCTTGCCTTCGTTCCCCTGCTCGGCGAAGGCGGTGTAGAGGGCGGTGGCCGCCGCGCCCAGCGCCGTTGCCGCGCCGGCCGTGCCCGCCGCCTCCTGGGAGAGCCTCAGGTCCTTCAGCATGAGCGCGGCAGCAAAGCCGGGCTGGTAGCCGCGGTTGGCCGGGCTGGTGGGCACCGGGCCGGGCACCGGGCAATAGGTGGTGAGCGACCAGCACTGGCCCGAGGAGGTGGACGCCACCTCGTAGAGCGCCTCGTGGGAGAGGCCGAGCTTCTCGCCCAGCACGAAGGCCTCGGACACGGCGATCATGGAGATGCCGAGGATCATGTTGTTGCAGATCTTCGCCGCCTGCCCAGCGCCGGCGCCGCCGCAATGGACGATCTTCTTGCCCATGGCCTCGAGCAGGGGCCGCGCCGCCGCAAACGCCGGATCGCTGCCGCCCACCATGAAGGTGAGGGTGGCCGCCTCCGCCCCGCCCACGCCGCCGGAGACCGGGGCATCGACGCTCAGGTGGCCGGCCGCCTTCGCCGCCTCGTGGAAGGCGCGGGCCGAGGCCACGTCGATGGTGGACGAATCGATGAACAGCGTGCCGCCCTTCGCCGCGGCGAACAGGCCCTCCGCGCCGGTGGCGGCGGCGACCACATGCTTGCCCGACGGCAGCATGGTGACCACCGCATCGGCCGCAGCCACCGCCTCCTTCGCGCTGGGGGAGATGGCTATGCCCCGCGCCTTCGCCGCCTCCACCGCCGGAGCGGAGAGGTCGAAGCCCACGATGGCATGGCCCGCCTTGATGAGGTTGGAGGCCATCGGCCCGCCCATATTGCCGAGGCCGATGAATGCGATGGTGGCCATGAGTTCCCTCCCGTGATGCGCGGCGCCGGTGCCGGCGCGGATTGTCGTTGCGGGGCGCGCGCCGGCTGTAGTGCCGCCCCGCCCCGGTCCTCGCCCTCCCCCGCGGGGAAGGGGGCAAAGCCTGCCTAATTGCCGGCGGCGATGAGCGCGCGGGCGATGATGATGCGCATCACCTCGTTGGTGCCTTCGAGGATCTGGTGGACCCTGAGGTCACGCACGATCTTCTCCACCCCGTAGTCCGCCAGATAGCCGTAGCCGCCGTGGAGCTGGAGCGCATCGTTGGCGACGGTGAAGCCCACATCGGTGGCGAAGCGCTTGGCCATGGCGCACAGGCGCGTGGCATCCGCCGCGAGGCTCTCATCGACCATCTTGGCATCGAGCGCGGCGGCGGCGCGCCACAGGAAGGTGCGTGCCACCTCCAGCTCGGTGGCCATGTCGGCAATGCGGAACTGCAGCGCCTGGAACTCGTCGAGCCGCCTTCCGAAGGCGCGGCGCTCGCGCATGTAGGCGAGCGCCTTGTCGAGGGCCGCCTGGGCGCCGCCCAGCGAGCAGGCGCCGATGTTGAGCCGGCCGCCGTCGAGCCCCGCCATGGCGATCTTGAAGCCCTCGCCCTCCTCGCCGAGGCGGTTCGCCACCGGCACGCGGGCGCCCTCGAGGATGACGGCGCGGGTGGGCTGCACGTTCCAGCCCATCTTCTTCTCGTTGGCGCCCACGGACAGGCCGGGCGTGTCCTTGGGAATGACCAGGGTGGAGACGCCCTTCGGCCCGTCGCCGCCGGTGCGCACCATCACGACGTAAAGATCGGAGGCGCCGGCACCGGAGATGAACTGCTTCTGCCCGTCCACCACGTAGACGTCGCCGTCGCGCACCGCGCGGGTCTTCAGCGCCGCGGCGTCGGAGCCCGCGCCCGGCTCGGTGAGGCAATAAGAGGCGAACAGGTCCATGGTGCACAGGCCCGGAAGCCAGGCCTGGCGCTGCTCGTCATCGCCATAGCGGTCGATCATCCACGCCGCCATGTTGTGGATGGAGAGATAGGCCGAGGTGCCGGGGCAGCCGGTGGCCAGCGCCTCGAAGATCAGCGCCGCGTCGAGCCGGGTGAGGGCCGAGCCGCCCACGTCGTCGCGGATGTAGATGCCGCCCATGCCGAGGCGCGCCGCCTCGCGCAGGGTGTCCATGGGAAAATGCTTCTTCTCGTCCCACTCCACCGCATAGGGCGCGAGCTGCTCGCGGGCGAAATCCTGCGCCATCTCGCGGATGGCAAGCTGGTCCTCGGAAAGGCTGAACATGGCGAGGCGGCCCTCGTGGCGGTCGGGTGACGGACGGATCAGGCGTCGGCGCGGACGGCCGGCACGCGGAAAAAAAGCGCGCTCCGCCAAGGGGGGCGAAGACGGAGCGCGCCGCGGCGGGTCAGCCCATGGTGGGGATGACGAAATCCGCCCCGTCCTTGATGCCCGACGGCCAGCGCGCGGTCACCGTCTTGGTCTTGGTGTAGAAGCGCACGCCGTCCGGGCCGTGCTGGTTGAGGTCGCCGAAGCCGGAGCGCTTCCAGCCGCCGAAGGTGTGGTAGGCGAGCGGCACCGGGATCGGCACGTTGATGCCGACCATGCCGACGTTCACCTTGGAGGCGAAGTCGCGCGCCGCATCACCGTCGCGGGTGAAGATGGCGACGCCGTTGCCGTATTCGTGCTCGGTCGGCAGGCGCAGGGCCTCGTGATAATCCGGCGCGCGCACCACGGAGAGGACCGGGCCGAAGATCTCCTCCTTGTAGATGCGCATGTCCGAGGTCACCTCGTCGAACAGGCAGCCGCCCATGTAGAAGCCGTTCTCATAGCCCTGCATGGTGAAGTTGCGGCCGTCCACCAGCAGCTTGGCGCCTTCGTTCACGCCGGTGGCCACATAGCCCTTCACCCGCTCCAGAGCCTCGCGGGTGACGAGGGGGCCGAAGTCGGCGGACGGGTCGGTGGAGGGGCCGATCTTCAGGCTCTCGACGCGGGGCACCAGCTTCTCGATGAGCTTGTCGGCGGCTTCCTTGCCCACCGGCACGGCCACCGAGATGGCCATGCAGCGCTCGCCGGCGGAGCCGTAGCCGGCGCCGATGAGGGCGTCCACCGCCTGATCCATGTCGGCGTCCGGCATGATGATCATGTGGTTCTTGGCGCCGCCGAAGGCCTGCACGCGCTTGCCGTTGGCCGCGCCGCGCGAATAGATGTACTGGGCGATGGAGGACGAGCCGACGAAGCCGATGGCGTGGACATCCGGGTCATCGAGGATGGCGTCCACCACTTCCTTGTCGCCGTTCACCACATTGAGGATGCCGGCCGGCAGGCCCGCCTCCATCATCAGCTCGGCGAGGCGCATGGGCACCCCGGGATCGCGCTCCGACGGCTTCAGGATGAAGGCGTTGCCGCAGGCGATGGCGGGACCAAACTTCCACATGGGAATCATCGCCGGGAAGTTGAACGGGGTGATGCCCGCCACCACGCCGAGGGGCTGGCGCATGGAATAAAGGTCGATGCCCGGGCCGGCGCCGTCGCTGAAGTCGCCCTTCAGCAGGTGCGGGATGCCGCAGGCGAACTCGATCACCTCGAGGCCGCGCTGGATGTCGCCCTTGGCGTCGGGAACGGTCTTGCCGTGCTCGCGGGCGAGCAGCTCGGCGAGCGAATCATATTCGCGCTGCACGAGGTCCAGGAACTTCATCAGCACGCGGGCACGGCGCTGCGGATTGGTGGCGGCCCACGCCGGCTGGGCGGCCTTGGCGTTCGCCACCGCCGCGTGCAGCTCGTCCTTGGTGGCGAGCGCGACGCGGCCGATCACCTCTCCGGTCATGGGCTGGAACACGTCCGCCGTGCGTCCGGAGGTGCCGGGCACGGCCTTGCCGCCGATGAAATGACCGATCTCGCGCATGTTGCCTGTCCTTCTTGGGATGCGTTTCCGAAACTGTTGTTGCTCTTGCCGGAAGGCGGGTCCGGGTGTCCGGGCCGATCCGGCGGTCAGCTTAGGCGAAGAAATCCCCGCGCCGCCAAGGGCGGCGGCCATGGAGATCGTGCCCCTTCGTGGGGTGGGCTGTTGAGGGCACAATGCGCTATCTTTTTGCGCACATCCACGGCAATTTCTGCACGATCGGCGTGCGCTAATCCTCATTTCAACTTTGGTATTTCATGGACTTCGACTGGTCGGACCTCCGCTTTTTCCTCGCCGTGGCGCGCACCGGCCGCCTCACCCTCGCGGCGAGCCGGCTCGGCGTGGAGCATTCCACGGTCTCGCGGCGCCTTGCCGCCCTGGAGGCGACGCTGGGCGCCACCCTGTTCGACCGCAGCCCGCAGGGCTATGCCATCACCGCCGCAGGCGAACGCCTGCTCCGGGCGGCGGAGGGCATGGAGAGCCTCGCCCTCACCGCCCAGGGCGAGATCGGCGGCGCCGATCTTGGCGTCACCGGCATGGTACGGATCGGCGCGCCGGACGGCTTCGGAACCTTCTTCCTGGCGCCGCGAATCGGCGCGCTGTCGCGGCTGCACCCGGGGCTCGATATCGAGCTGCTCGCCATGCCCCGGGTGTTCTCGCTGTCGAAGCGCGAGGCGGATCTCGCCATCTCCCTCAGCCGGCCCAAGGAGGGCCGCCTCCACGCCCGCAAGCTCACCGATTACCAGCTCACCCTCTATGCCTCCCGCGCCTACCTCGAACGGGAGGGCGCGATCGCGACGAGGGCGGATCTCAACCGCCACAGCTTCATCTCTTATGTGGACGACCTCATCTACGCGCCGGAGCTGGATTATCTTCCGGTCGTGGCGAAGGAGCTCCGGCCGCGGCTGAAAAGCTCGAACCTCATCGCCCAGCTGATGGCGACCCGGGCGGGCGCCGGCGTCTGCGTGCTGCCGGCCTTCATGGCCGACGGCTTCTGCGGAACGGGCGGCACCGATCTCGTGCCGGTGCTGCCGGGCGAGGTGATGCTGACGCGCACCTTCTGGCTGATTCTCCACGCCGACATCCGCGACCTCGCCCGCGTTCGGGTGGTGGCGGACTTCGTGGTGAGCGAGGCACGCAAGGCGAGCGCGCTATTCCTGCCGCGGCGGTGAGGCGTGGGACTTAGGGGCCTACGGCGGTCGGGCGGCGCGCGGCGTTTGTAGCGGTGGGGTGCGAGGCAGCGAAGCGGGAGGGGAAGGAGCGCGGCCTCACGACGGGCACTTCGCGCGTTGGCGTCGGTACCGAGCGCAGGCCGCGACAGGATAGGAAGGTCGACGGGAATCGGCTCCGCCCAGCACCGCCACGCTCAAGCGCCCGGCCGGCGCGAGCGCGGCAAGTCCGGAAGCCGCGGGCCCCTCGCCGTGCCCGATGGAATGAATAGGCCGCGCCGCTGGCGGCGCTCGACCGCGAATCAGATTTTCTGACGTTCTCAGTCGGCGCCCCATCCGATGCGGGGCGCGAAGCCTTGAGGATAATCAGGGCGACGATCCGGCGGACGTCCCGCTACGCCGGAGCGCGGACCTGCCGCGCCACGGATCCAAGCGTGAAGAAAACCCGCGGAAATCAGTGCGCCGGAGTGGCGAAGCCGGCCTCGAGCGCTTCCGCCACCTGCCGCAGGTCGGTCAGCTGCCGCTCGGCGCGCTGGCGGGCCTCATCGCTGGTGGCGTCCGCGACGTCTTCCTCGGCATCGCGGATGTGCTGCTCGAGACGCGCCGGATCGATCTCCTCCACCGGCGTCGCCTCCTCGGCCAGCACGGTGAGGCCGGACGGATTGACCTCGGCAAAGCCGCCGCGGACGAAGAAGCGCTGCAGCGAGCCCTCGCCTTTGACGGCGAGGATGCCGGGCTTCAGCATGGCGATGAAGGGCGCATGGCCCGCGAGCACGCCGAACTCGCCCTCGCTGCCGGGGACGATGACTTCGGTCGCCGTGCCGGAAAACACCAGCTTCTCGGGAGAGACCAGCTCGAAGGGAAGGGTTGCCATCTCAAAACGTCTCCGGATCGTCCCCACGGAGGGGTGTCCCGCAAGGGCGCCGGCGCTCCGGGGACAGGCACCTTCTGAAGCGACCCGCGAAGGCCGCCGCACCGGCTGTCCAGACAGCCCCATCGCGCATCCCCGGACGAGCCTGCCTCAGGAGGCAGCTGCCGTCGGACCGGCCCGCGATGGCGCCCATCCCTGGTCGCGCCATGAACTCGCTCCGCCGACTGGAAGCGGGGCCATGTGGCGAACGCCAACGGCACCCCTGATCTTCCGCTCTGCGGAGATCGACCGGCAGCATTGCCGCCGGCCGCCAAATCGCCGGGCGCTCCCCACCGCTGCGGCGGGACGCCCGGAAGGGATCACGCCGCCTCGGCGGCCAGCTTCTTGCCCTTCTCGATGGCTTCCTCGATGGAACCCACCATGTAGAAGGCCTGCTCGGGCAGGTGGTCGTACTTGCCTTCCACCAGGCCCTTGAAGCCCTTGATGGTGTCGGCGAGATCCACCAGCTTGCCGGGCGAGCCGGTGAACACCTCGGCCACATGGAAGGGCTGCGACAGGAAGCGCTCGATCTTGCGGGCGCGCGCCACCGTCATCTTGTCCTCTTCGCTGAGCTCGTCCATGCCCAGGATGGCGATGATGTCCTGCAGCGACTTGTAGCGCTGCAGGGTCTGCTGCACCTGGCGGGCGGTGTTGTAGTGCTCCTCGCCGAGGATGGCGGGGGAGAGCATGCGCGAGGTGGAGTCGAGCGGGTCCACCGCCGGATAGATGCCCTTCTCCGCGATGGAGCGCGACAGCACGGTGGTGGCGTCCAGATGGGTGAAGGAGGCGGCGGGCGCCGGGTCGGTCAGGTCGTCGGCCGGCACGTAGATGGCCTGCACCGAGGTGATCGAGCCCTTGGTGGTGGTGGTGATGCGCTCCTGCAGGGCGCCCATGTCGGTCGCGAGCGTCGGCTGGTAGCCCACCGCCGAGGGAATGCGGCCGAGCAGCGCCGACACTTCCGAGCCGGCCTGGGTGAAGCGGAAGATGTTGTCCACGAAGAACAGCACGTCCTGGCCCTGGTCGCGGAAATGCTCGGCGACGGTCAGGCCGGTGAGGGCCACGCGGGCGCGGGCGCCGGGCGGCTCGTTCATCTGGCCGTACACCAGGGCGCACTTGGAGCCCTCGGCCGAGCCGTTGTGCTCCTTGGGGTCCTTGTTCACGTTGGACTCGATCATCTCGTGGTAGAGATCGTTGCCCTCGCGGGTGCGCTCGCCCACGCCGGCGAACACGGAATAGCCGCCGTGCGCCTTCGCGATGTTGTTGATGAGCTCCATGATGAGCACGGTCTTGCCCACGCCGGCGCCGCCGAACAGGCCGATCTTGCCGCCCTTCGCGTAAGGCGCGAGCAGATCCACCACCTTGATGCCGGTGACCAGGATCTCGGCTTCCGTCGCCTGCTCCGCATAGGAGGGCGCGGGCTGGTGGATGCCGCGGGTGGCCTCGCCGACGATCGGGCCGGCCTCGTCCACGGGCTCGCCGATCACGTTCATGATGCGGCCGAGGGTGCCGGCGCCCACCGGCACCGAGATGGCAGAGCCGGTGTCGCTGACCGCCTGACCACGCACCAGACCCTCGGTGGCGTCCATGGCGATGCAGCGCACGGTGTTCTCACCGAGGTGCTGGGCCACTTCGAGCACCAGGCGGTTGCCGTTGTTGGTGCTCTCCAGCGCGTTGAGAATTTCCGGCAGATGGTCGTCGAACTGCACGTCGACGACGGCGCCGATAACCTGGGTGATGCGTCCGACCGTGTTCGCCATTTTCGTCGTCCTTCGTGTCTTTGCCGCGATGCCTCAGAGGGCCTCGGCGCCGGAGATGATCTCGATCAGTTCCTTCGTGATCATCGCCTGGCGGGTGCGGTTGTAAGTGAGCGTCTGCTTCTTGATCATGTCGCCCGCGTTGCGGGTGGCGTTGTCCATGGCGCTCATCTGCGCACCGTAGAAGGACGCCTGATTTTCGAGGAGGGCGCGGAAGATCTGCACCGCGACGTTGCGCGGCAGGAGATCCTTGAGGATCTCCTCCTCCACCGGCTCGTACTCATAGACCGGCGCAGCCTCGTCCTCGGACGGGGGCGGCAGGGTGGCCGGAATGATCTGCTGCGCCGTCGGCACCTGCTGAATCACGCTCTTGAAGGCGGAGTAGAACAGCGTGCAGACGTCGAACTTGCCCTGGTCCAGCATGGCGAGGATCTTGGAGGCGATGTCATGCGCCTCCTTGAAGCCGATGCTGCGCACGCCGCGCAGGTCCACCACCTCGACGATCCGGTCGGGGTAGATGCGGCGGAGCTGCTCGTAGCCCTTGCGCCCGACGCACATTATCTTGACGTCCTTGCCCTCGGCGAGGAGCGACTGGGCGCGCTCGCGGGCCAGGCGCACGATGGACGAGTTGAACGCGCCGCACAGGCCGCGCTCACCGGTGCACACCAGCAGCAGGTGATTCTCGTCCTTGCCGGTGCCCGCGATGAGCACCGGCGGCTGGCCCTCGCCCGCCAGGCCGGAGGCGAGGTTTCCGAGCACCGTGTCCATGCGCTGGGCATAGGGACGGGCCGCTTCCGCCGCCATCTGGGCGCGACGCAGCTTCGCCGCGGCGACCATCTGCATCGCCTTGGTGATCTTCTGCGTCGCCTTCACCGAGGCGATGCGGTTCCTCAGGTCCTTCAAACTTGCCATCGCACCCGTCCGTCAGGTTGGAGCGTTGAAAGGGTGCCGCTCAGGCGAAGCTCTTCGCGAAGGTGTCGAGCGCCTTCGCCAGCTTCTCCGTGGTCTCCTTGCTGAGCTCCTTGGAGGTGCGGATGGTGTCGAGGATCTCCGGGTGCTCCGAGCGCAGGGCCAGCAGCAGACCGCGCTCGAACTCACCCACCTTGGAGACCGGCAGCGGATCGAGGTAGCCGTTGATGCCGGCATAGATCACCGCCACCTGCTCCTCCACCTTCAGGGGAGAGAACTGGTTCTGCTTCAGCAGCTCGGTAAGGCGGGCGCCGCGGTTGAGCAGCTTCTGGGTGGCGGCGTCGAGGTCCGAGCCGAACTGGGCGAAGGCCGCCAGCTCGCGATACTGGGCGAGCTCGCCCTTGATCTTGCCGGCCACCTGCTTCATCGCCTTGATCTGCGCCGACGAGCCCACGCGGGACACCGAGAGGCCGACGTTCACCGCCGGGCGGATGCCCTGGTAGAACAGGTCGGACTCAAGGAAGATCTGGCCGTCGGTGATGGAGATCACGTTGGTGGGGATGTAGGCGGACACGTCGTTCGCCTGGGTCTCGATCACCGGCAGGGCGGTCAGCGAGCCGGCGCCGTTGGCGTCGGAGAGCTTCGCCGCGCGCTCCAGCAGGCGGGAGTGCAGGTAGAACACGTCGCCGGGATAGGCCTCGCGGCCCGGCGGGCGGCGCAGCAGCAGCGACATCTGGCGATAGGCCACGGCCTGCTTGGACAGGTCGTCGTGGATGATGAGCGCGTGCATGCCGTTGTCACGGAAGAACTCGCCCATGGCGGTGCCGGTGAACGGCGCCAGGAACTGCATGGGGGCCGCGTCGGAGGCGGTGGCAGCGACGACGATCGAATATTCGAGCGCGCCCTGCTCCTCGAGCACCTTCACGAACTGCGCGACGGTGGAGCGCTTCTGGCCCACCGCGACGTACACGCAGTAGAGCTTCTGGCTCTCCGGGGCGTCGCCCGCGTTCAGCGGCTTCTGGTTCAGGATGGCGTCGAGGGCGACGGCGGTCTTGCCGGTCTGGCGGTCGCCGATGATCAGCTCGCGCTGGCCGCGGCCGATCGGGATCATGGCGTCGATCGCCTTGAGGCCGGTCTGCATGGGCTCATGCACCGACTTGCGCGGGATGATGCCCGGCGCCTTCACGTCGACGCGGCGACGCTCGGTGTACATGATCGGGCCCTTGCCGTCGATCGGGTTGCCGAGGGCGTCGACGACGCGGCCGAGCAGGCCCTTGCCCACCGGGGCGTCCACGATGGCGCGGGTGCGCTTGACGGTCTGGCCTTCCATGATCTCGCGGTCGGAGCCGAAGATCACGATGCCGACGTTGTCGAGCTCGAGGTTCAGCGCCATGCCGCGGGTGCCGTTCTCGAACTCCACCATCTCGCCGGCCTGGACGTTGTCGAGGCCGTAGACGCGCGCGATGCCGTCACCGACGGAGAGAACCTGCCCGACCTCCGATACCTCGGCCTCCTGGCCGAAGTTCTGGATCTGATCCTTGAGGATGGCGGAAATTTCAGCGGCTCGAATGTCCATCAGCGGACCTCTTTCATCGCATGCCGGATAGAATTGAGTTTGGTCTTGAGAGAGGCATCGACCATGCGCGAGCCGAGCTTCACGATGAGACCACCGAGGATGGACGGATCGACGGTCACGTCGAGGCTCACGTCCTTGCCGGTCTGGTGCGCCAGCGCTTCCTTGAGCGTGGCCAGGTGGGTGTCGCTGAGAGGCGCGGCCACCGTCACCTTCGCCGTCGTCTCGCCGCGCTTGGCGGCGACGAGCGCGGCGTAATCCGCAATCATCTTGGGAATGGCGAACAGACGCCGGTTCTTCGCCACCAGCTTCACGAAATTCCCGGCAAGGCCGGAGATCTCGGCCTTCTCCAGGATCGCGGTGATGGCCTTCAGCTGTTCGTCGGCCGTAAAGACCGGGCTCTTGACGAGCCGCGCCAGATCCGGGCTCTCGGCGACCATCGCCGACAGGCGGTCGAGATCCGCCTTGACCGAATCGATGGCGCCGGTTTCGTCCGCCAGCTCGAACAGCGCGGTCGCATAACGCCCCGCCATGCCTGACACGATCGTCTCCGCCACCCGCACCTCTCTCGGACCTGCAGCCCAAACCGCGCAATCCGCGCAGCCAGGACCCAAACCCTTGATCTGTTGGGAATATTCTTGTGTGACCCCCGGCGCAGGTCAATCCGGCTCCGGGAAATCTCGGGTCACCTAACACAGGCCGATGAAGGCGGCAACATGACCGAAGGATGGCATCCACGCCGCATTGCCGCACCGGGACCCCTCGGGCCCTCTCGGACCGGCGCTGCAACGCACCGTCGAACCATTCGGTCAACGTGGCGAGATCGCGGCGCCGCAATGCTTTGCGCGGATACGCTGCGGCGCAGCGTGGCGCTCCGCGCGGCCCCGATCCGGCCGTGCGAGAAATATCTTATTGAAAACACGACGATGGTCGTAGTCCGCCCGATTGTGGCGCTGCGGGAGCCCGGCACGCTGCCGCCACGCCCTCCTCCGCCGGCCGGACCGAGGCGTTGACCGAACGAAAAACCCCCGCCCGACGGAATCGGGCGGGGGCTTCGGATTGCGGTTCTGCCGACGGCGGGACGACGCCCGGCGGCGCTCAGTTCGCCTGGGTGGTCTTGTCCGGCGTCGCCGGGTAGGCGGCGTTCTTCACCGTGCCCTCGATCAGCTCCACCGCCAGCTTGAGCTGGGTGTCGTCCTTCGGCTCCGGCGGCACGTAGGACGGCGAACCCGCCTGCTCGTCCTCGCCGTTCTTCAGGTGTCCCTTGAGGGAGGCCTCGCCGCGGGTGTTGTCCACCGTGGCGCCGAGCTTCGCCTTCACGTCGTCGGGCATGTCCTGCACCAGCACGATGTCGGGCTCGATGCCCTTGGCCTGGATGGAGCGGCCGGAGGGCGTGTAGTAGCGCGCCGTGGTGAGCCGTAGCGCCCCGTTGGAGCCCAGCGGGATGATGGTCTGCACCGAGCCCTTGCCGAAGCTGCGCGAGCCCAGGATGGTGGCCCGCTTCTGGTCCTGCAGTGCGCCGGCGACGATCTCCGAGGCCGAGGCCGAGCCGCCGTTCACCAGCACGATCACCGGCTTGCCCTTGGTGATGTCGCCGGACCGGGCGTTGAAGCGCTGCGTCTCGTCGGCATTGCGGCCGCGGGTGGAGACGATCTCGCCCCGGTCGAGGAAGGCGTCGGACACCGCGATGGCCTGGTCGAGCAGGCCGCCGGGATTGTTGCGCAGATCGATGATGTAGCCCTTCACCTTGTCGGCGCCGATCTTCTGGCTGAGATCGTCCACCGCCTTCTTCAGGCTCTCGTAGGTCTGCTCGTTGAAGGAGTTGATGCGGATGTAGGCGATATCGCCGTCCTCCACCCGCGAGCGCACCACCTTGATCTTGATGGTGTCGCGCACGACCTTGATCTCGAGCGGCTTCTCATGGCCCTTGCGGACCACGGTGAGGCTGATCGGCGTGTTGACCGCGCCGCGCATCTTGTCCACCGCCTCGTTCAGGGTCATGCCCTGAACCTGGGCGCCGTCGAGCTTGGTGATGAGGTCGCCGGCCAGCACGCCGGCCTTGGCGGCGGGGGTGTCCTCCATGGGGGCGATGACCTTCACCAGGCCATCCTCCATGGTCACCTCGATACCGAGGCCGCCGAACTCGCCGCGGGTCTGCACCTGCATGTCGCGGTGATTCTTCGCGTCCATGTAGGAGGAATGCGGGTCGAGGGACTGCAGCATGCCGTTGATGGCCGCCTCGATCAGCTTCGAATCGTCGGGCTTCTCGACGTAGTCGGAGCGCACGCGCTCGAACACGTCACCGAACAGGTTGAGCTGGCGATAGGTGTCGGACGAAGCCGCCTCCGCGGCGGTACCCAGAACCAGACGCGGCTGCGTGGTAGCCACCGCCACCAGGGCACCCGCCGCAACGCCGAAGAGAAATAAAGACGTACGACGCATCATCCACGCACCTTCTGCCTGTCCGTTACCACCCACCACGGGGCGGGATCGATCGAAACTCCGTCCTTGCGGAACTCTACATATAATTGGGGCTGACCAATGGCCGCACCAGATCCCTTGTCCCCATTGGCCACGGCCCGGGGGGCGGGGGAATTGGGCGCACCCGACATCACCGCCACGGGCTCGCCCGTCAGGACGAACTGCCCGAGCTCCACCGTGATCCGCTCCATGCCCGCCATCAGGATATGGTAGCCGCCGCCCGCATTTATGATCAAGAGTTGGCCATAGCTGCGGAACGGGCCGGCATAGACCACCCAGCCGTCGGCCGGAGCGCTCACCGGCGCCCCCGGGCGGGTGGCGAAGGTCACGCCCTTCTCGTGTCCGCCCACGGCATCGGCGGCGCCGAACCCCTTCAGGCTCACGCCGGCGACCGGCAGCGGCAGCAGGCCCTTGGCCTCGGAAAACGCCATCGCGGGGGCGAGCCGGGCGGTGTTCTTCAGCGCCGCCGGATCCGCCTTGGCACCGGGGGCTGCGGCGGGAGCCGACTTGGCGGCGTCGGCGGCGCGGGCCGAAGGGGCGACCTCCGTCTCCAGCCGGGTCACGAGATCGTGCACGTCGCCGGAGGTCCTGGCGAGGGAGGTGGCCTGGGCCTTGTCCGCCGACTGCAGCGGATTGTCCTCCGCCTGCCGGCGCTGGCGCTCCTCCACCAGAGCGGAGAGGCGGCCGCGATCCTCCTCGAGGGAGTTGCGCAGCAGGGTGAGGGTGGTGCGGGCCGCCATCAGCTCCGTGCGCGTGCGGGTGAGGTCGGAGAGGTCGGCGGCCAGCGTCTCGGCCTCGACCCGAAGCTCGGGCAGGAGCGCGCCCAGAAGGATGGCCGAGCGCACCGCGTCGAGCGCGTCGTCGGGCCGCATCAGCAGGGCCGGGGGCGGCTGGCGGCCCATGCGCATCAGCGCCGCCAGAACCTCGGCGAGCACGTCCTTGCGCGCCACGAGGGAGGCGCGGATCCGCTCCGCATTGCGATCCAGGGTGCCGACGCGCGCTTCCAGATCCATGAGCTGGCGCTCCACGTTCTGGATCCGCGCGGTGGTTTCCACCAGGAGGCTGGTGAGCTTGGCGCGGTCGCCCTTGGCGGCCTCCAGCTCTTCCTTGAGGCGGCGCTGGAACTCCTGCGTGCCCTTGACGTTCGAGCGCCATTCGTCGGCGGAGAGGTCGGCCGGGCGGGGGAGCGGAGCCGGTTCCTGCGCGCGCACGGCCGCGGCCCCGCCGGCAAGGGTGCCGGCGAGGAGGAGGCTCGAAGCAAGGCCCGCCCGCGACATCATGAACCGAGACTTAAAGCCTCCCTGTTGAGGAGAGGTAAAGCCCCTTCCCGCCACGCCCGGCCGGGCCGGCCGCTCCGTCCCCCGTTTCCTCAGGCCTCCATGGCGTCGAGCTCGCCGATCATGCTCTCGATCAGCGACAGGCCGGTCTGCCAGAACGCCGGATCGCGGGCATCGAGGCCGAACGGGGCGAGCAGCTCCGAATGGTGCTTGGTGCCGCCGGCCTTCAGCATCTCGAAATAGCGCTCGGCGAAGCCGGCCTGCGCCTTCTCGTAGACCGCATAGAGCGAGTTCACGAGGCAGTCCCCGAAGGCATAGGCGTAGACGTAGAACGGCGAGTGGATGAAGTGCGGGATATAGGTCCAGAAGGTCTCGTATCCCGGCCCAAGGTGGATGGCCGGGCCGAGGCTCTCGCTCTGCACCTTCATCCAGATCTCGCCGATGGCGTCGGCGGTGAGCTCGCCCTTGCGCCGCTCGGTGTGGACGTGGCGCTCGAAAGTGTAGAAGGCGGTCTGGCGCACCACCGTGTTGATCATGTCCTCCACCTTCTGGGCCAGCATGACCTTGCGCGCCTTGGGCGTCTCGGCAGAGTCCAGCAGGCGGCGGAAGGTGAGCATCTCGCCGAACACCGAGGCGGTCTCGGCGAGGGTCAGCGGCGTCGGCGCCATGAGCGCGCCCTGCCGGGCCGCCAGCACCTGGTGGACGCCGTGCCCCAGCTCATGGGCCAGCGTCATCACGTCGCGCGGCTTGCCCTGGTAGTTGAGCAGCACATAAGGGTGCGCGGAGGGCACGGTGGGATGGGCGAAGGCGCCCGGCGATTTGCCCGGCCGCACCGGCGCGTCGATCCACCTCTTGTCGAAGAAGGTGCGGGCGATGTCCGCCATCTTGGGCGAGAAGGCGCCGTAGGCCGAGAGAACCGTATCCTTCGCCTCATCCCAGCCGATGTCGCGGGTGGCGACCTTGGGCAAAGGCGCGTTGCGGTCCCAGAACTCCAGCTTGTCCTTGCCGAACCAGCGGGCCTTCAGCGCGTAATAGCGGTGCGACAGCCGCGGATAGGAGGCGCGGATGGCCTCCACCATGGCGTCCACCACCTCCTTCTCCACCCGGTTGGCGAGGTGGCGCGAGGAGGCGACGTCGGGGAAGTGGCGCCAGCGGTCGGAAATCTCCTTGTCCTTCGCCAGCGTGTTGGTGACGAGGCTGAACAGGCGGAGGTTCTTCGAGAAGGTGTCGGCGAGGGCGAGGCCGGCCGAGCGGCGCACCTCCTCCTTGGTGTCCTGCATGAGGTTCAAGGTGGGCTCGATAGAGAGCTCCTGGCCGTCCACCTCGAAGCGCAGGGAAGTGATGGTCTCATCGAACAGCCGGCTCCAGGCGCTGCGGGCCGGCTGCGACTTCTCGTGGAACAGCTGCTCGATCTTGTCCTCGAGCTGGTAGGGCTTGTCCTTGCGCAGGTCCTCCAGCCACGGGCGGTAGTGGCCGAGGGCCGGGTCGGCCATGGCGGCATCGAGCGCCGCGTCGTCGAGCCGGTTCAGCTCCAGGGTGAAGAACAGGAGGTGGGTGGATGCGTCGGTCAGGCGCTCCTGGATATCGCCGTAGAACTTCGCCCGGACCGGGTCCGAGGTGTCGCCGGCATAGACCAGGCTGCCGTAGGAGCCGATGCGGCCCATGAGATCGTCGATGCCCTCGTAGCGCCTGACCGCCTTGGCGAGGTCGGCGCCGGCGGTGGGCGCCGCGAGCATGGCCGCGAGCTTGCCCTTGTAGGCCTCCTCGAAGGTGCGGCACTCAAGGTCCGCCTTGTCGAGATCGGCCGCCAGCTCCGGCGATTCCATGGCCGGATAGAGATCGGTGAGGTTCCATTCGGGCAACGCCTCCGCCGCCGCGTCCGCGGCCTGGGCGGCGGCGGTGGCGCGGGTGGGCACCGGATAGGGGACGGCGGGGAAGGCGGACAGGCGCGACACGGGCATGGGACCTCCGAACGGGGCGCCGGCGAGAGCATCGCCGCGCAAATCTCGTGCAAAGATCGCCCCTGCCGCCGGGCTCCGCAAGGGCCGCGGCGACCACCGGCGGTGCGCGCGTCCGCCGCGCCGGCGGTCCGGGGCCGCCGCTTAGCCTTGCGTTAACCACCAATGGCGAAGCTCGACGGGTCTCCTCCAGCCCGATTCTCCATGACCGCCTCGCTGCCCCAAGCCTCCATCCTCCTGGTCGAAGACGATGCCGGCGAGGCCCGCCGCCTCGCCGACGCCCTCGCCCATCTCGGCCTGCGCTGCACGCTGGCGGACGACGGCGACGCCGCGCTGGCGCGCCTCGCCTCCGAGCGGTTCGACCTCATCCTGCTCGACCTGGTGCTGCCGGGGCTCGACGGCATGGGGGTGCTCCGCGCCCTGGCGGCGCGCGGCATCCCGACGCCGGTCGTGGTGGCGGTCTCGCCCGCCGGGATCGACGGCGCCCGCTCGGCGCTCAAGGCCGGGGCCAAGGATTTCGTGGTGAAGCCCGCCGGGGCGCTGCGCCTGGAGGTGGCGATCGGCAATGCCCTCGCCCTCGCCCGGCTGGACGCCGCCGCCCGCCCCGGCCTCGACGGCGGGAGCGCTGCCGGCGCCGTCCCGCTCCGGCCGGCTGCGGCCGCACTTGGCGAGCCCGCGCCCGATGCCGCACACGTGATCGCCCTGCCGCTGCGCCCCGCCCCGCCCCCTCTGGCGATGGCGACGGGGACAGCCGACCCGTTCCTCGATGCCCGGGGCCATGTCCGCGCCCTGGAGGCCATCGAGGCGGAGGCGATCCGCTTTGCCCTCTCCTTCTACGGCGGCCACATGAGCGAGGCGGCCCGCCACCTCGGCATCGGCCGCTCCACCCTCTACCGCAAACTCGCCGCCCTCGACCCACCCGCGCCGGAACCTTAC
>JAFIHR010000034.1 GCA_017849325.1 Xanthobacter autotrophicus
ATGCGCACGTCGATGCTGCGGTCGAACGGATCGTTGTCCCGGTTGTGGGCGAGGTCCAGCAGCCGGTCGCGGCTGAGCACCCGGTTGGGATTCTCGGCGAACACCTTGAGCAGGTCGAACTCCATGGCGGTCAGCGCGTCGCAGCTGCCGTCGGCGCGCACCAGGCAGCGCGAATCGAGGTCCAGCATCACCATGCCGAAGGCCACCTGGGCGGCGCTCTCGGCGGGCGCTAGCGCGGTCTCCGGCGGGGCGCCATCGGCCGGACGGGGCTCGGCAGGCGCCGCCTCCGCCGGCCGGGTCTCGAACTGGTGGCGGCGCAGGACGGCGCGGATGCGCGCCTTCAGCTCGCGCAGGTCGAACGGCTTGGTGAGATAATCGTCGGCCCCGAGCTCCAGGCCCAGCACGCGGTCGACGATGTCGTCGGCCGCCGTCAGCATGATGATCGGCACGGTGGACGAGGCCCGCATGCGGCGGGCGATGGAAAGCCCGTCCTCCTGCGGCAGGTGGACATCGATCAGCAGGAGGTCGGCGGGTTCCTCGGCATGGGCCGCGTCCAGCTCGCGCCCGCCCCCGACCCCGCGCGAAATGAAGCCCTGGCTTGCAAGGTATTCGACGACCGTCTCCCTCAGCTCGGGTTCGTCGTCCACCACGATGATCCGTGGTCCCTGATCCTGATCCGCCGTCGCCACCCCTGAACCTCGCAGCCCGCCCCTCACGGACCGGCATAGATACACCATTCCGTCGCATTCCGCGCGCCCTTCGATGCGCCGCGGCACCGCCACGGGGTCCGGCGGTGGCGCCGGGCGTCGCCGGAGCGGCGGCGGCGAACCTTGCAACCGGGCGGCTGGGTGCGGCGCGGGAGCATCGGCCTATGCAGCGGCGCGGATTGCGTGCTAGGACGGCCGAGCCTCGACGGGCGGACGGGTGCGAAGGCGCAGGCGGAGGGGACCTAAGTGGGATCTGACGTAGTGAGCGTGGACGAGCAGCGCCGACGGGACATTCTTGCGGTGATCGCCGAGGAGGCCGCCATCGAGCCCTCGAAGATCCTGGCCGATACCACCCTGGCCGATCTTGGCGTGTCCTCGCTGGATCTGGTCGAGCTGATCTTCAAGATCGAGAGCGCCTTCGGCATCGAGGTGCCGGGCGAAGGCGCGTTCGAAAGCAGCGAAGCCACCGTGTACCAGCTTGTCGATCAGGTTGTCGCACTCATCGATGCGCAGAACGCCAAGACCGTCGCCCCCTCGACCGGCTCGTGATGCGGCGCGTCGTCATTACCGGGATGGGCGCCGTTTCCGCCCTGGGGCATTCGGTCGATCAGCACCTTGAAGGGCTCCGGGCGGGCCGGGTGGCGATCGGGCCCATCGCCGGCGTGCCCACCGATACTCTCAAGTCCAAGATCGGCGGCGAGGTGCGGGACCTCGACCTCGCTGCGCATTTTGCGCCGCGCGAGCTCAACCTCATGGATCGCCACGCCCAGCTCGCCGTCCTCGCCGGGCGCGAGGCCATGGCGGGCGCGGGCGACGTGCTGGAAGGCCTGGCGCCGGAGCGGGCCGGCGTCATCTACGGCGCGGCGGTGGGCCAGACCAGCGTCGACGAGGGCTACCGCAAGGTCTACGCCACGCCGCCGGAGCGACCCCATCCCTTCACCGTGCCGCGGGTGATGCCGTCGGCTGCGGCCAGCCAGCTCTCCATGGCGTTCCGCGTGCTGGGGCCGGGCTTCTCCGTGGCGTCCGCCTGCGCGTCGGCGAGCCACGCCATCGGCCTCGCCTTCCAGATGATCCGCGCGGGCAGCATCGATGTGGCGCTCACCGGCGGCGCCGAGGCGCCCTTCGCCTATGGGGTGCTGAAAAGCTGGGAGGTGCTGCGGGTGCTGAGCACCGACACCTGCCGGCCGTTCTCCCGCGACCGCAGCGGCCTGGTGCTGGGCGAAGGCGCCGGGGTGCTGGTGCTGGAAGACCTGGAACGGGCGCGGGCGCGCGGCGCCCGCATCCATGCGGAAATCATCGGCTTCGGGATGAGCTCGGACGGCGCCGACATCACGGCTCCGGACGTGGAGAGCGCCTCGCGCGCCATGGCCATGGCGCTGAGCGACGCCGCCCTTGATCCCGCCGCGGTGGATTATGTGAACGCCCACGGCACCGCCACCCCGCTCAACGATCGCACCGAGACGGCGGCCCTGCGCAAGGTGCTGGGCGACCGGCTGGAAAAGGTGCCGGTGTCGTCCACCAAATCGTTCTACGGCCATTGCCTCGGCGCCTCGGGGGCGCTCGGGGTGATCGCGACGACGCTGGCGCTGGGCGAGGGCTTCCTGCCGCCGACCATGAACTTCCGCGAGCACGATCCGGAGTGCGACGTGGATTGCGTGCCCAACGCGGCGCGGCCGGCCGCGCTCGGCACGGCGCTGGTCAACGCCTTCGCCTTCGGCGGCCTCAACGCGGTGCTGGCGGTGAAGGCGGCGCCCTGAGCCGCGTCCGGCCTCCTCAGGCGATGGCGAGCTGGAGATCGCCCACGCCGGCGATGCTGCCGTCCAGCCTGTCGCCTCTCTGCAGCGGCCCCACTCCCGCCGGCGTGCCGGTGAAGATCAGGTCACCGGGCGCGAGGCGGAACAGGGTGGACAGCACGGCGATGACCTGCGGCACCTTCCAGATCATCTGGTTGAGGTCGCCCTCCTGGCGCGCGGCGCCGTTCACCGTGAGGGCGATGCGCCCGTGGTCGGGATGGCCGATGGCGCTCGCCGGGACGAGGGCGCTGCACGGCGCGGCCTCCTCGAACGCCTTGCCGACTTCCCACGGCCGGCCGAGCTTCTTGGCCTCGCCCTGGAGGTCGCGGCGCGTCAGGTCGAGGCCGACCGCATAGCCGAAGACGCAATCGAGGGCCTTGTCCTCGGGGATGTCCTCGCCGCCGGCCTTGAGCGCCACCACCAGCTCGATCTCATGGTGCAGGTCCGAGGTCCCGCGCGGGTAGCCCATGGTGGCGCCCGAGGGCACCAGCGTGTCGGGATTCTTCTGGAAGAAGAAGGGCGGCTCGCGGGTGGGATCGTGCCCCATCTCCACCGCATGGTCGGCGAAGTTGCGGCCGACGCAATAGATGCGGTGGACCGGGAAGAGCAGGTCGCTGCCCGTCACCGGCAGGAACGGGACGGCCGGCGGGGCGAAGACGTAATCGGGCATGGAAGCACTCCGGATGGAGCCGGGCGGGGAGGCTCC
>JAFIHR010000245.1 GCA_017849325.1 Xanthobacter autotrophicus
ACCATCTTCATGTAGTCGGCGATGCGCTCCGGCTCCTTGTCCATGGCGAGCACCACCACCGGGCCGATCTCCGCATCGGCGTCCATCTTGCCGAGCGCGGCCAGCGCCGCCAGCAGCCGGGAGACGCCGATGGAGAAGCCCGTCGCCGGCACCTTCTCGCCGCGGAAGCGCGCCACGAGGCCGTCATAGCGCCCGCCGCCCGCCACCGAGCCGAAGCGCATCGGGCGGCCGTCCTCGTCCTTGATCTCGAAGGTGAGCTCGGCCTCGTAGACCGGGCCGGTGTAATATTCGAGGCCGCGCACCACGGCGGGGTCGATCTTCACCCGGTCCTGATAGCCGGCGGCCTCGATCAGGGCGGCGATGTCGCCCAGCTCCTGCATGCCTTCCAGGAACGTGGTGTTGGACAGCAGGGCCGCCGCCGCCCCGAGGTCCTTGGCGCCCACCTCCATGGAGACGCCGCCGCGGGCGGTGGTGAGGCCGCTCTCCGCGCTCAGCATCTTGAGGATGAGCGCGCTCTGCTCCTCGGTGAGGCCGGCGCCCTTGGTGAAGTCGCCGCTCTCGTCCTTGCGCCCGGCGCCGAGCAGGAGGCGCACGCCCTCCAGCCCGAACTTGTCGAACTTGTCGATGGCGCGCAGCACGGTCAGGCGGCGTCCGGCATTCTCGTCGCCGCCGAGGCCGATGGCCTCCATGGCGCCGTCGAGCACTTTCCGGTTGTTGACCTTGATGACGTAATCGCCGCGCGGCACCCCCACGGCTTCGAGCGTGTCCGCCGCCATCATGCAGATCTCGGCATCGGCGGCGACCGACGGCGCGCCCACCGTATCGGCGTCGAACTGCATGAATTGGCGGAAGCGCCCCGGCCCCGGCTTCTCGTTGCGATAGACATAGCCCGCGCGCCAGGAGCGATAGGGCTTGGGCAGCGCCTCGAAATGCTCGGCCACGTAGCGGGCCAGCGGGGCGGTGAGGTCATAGCGCAGGGAGAGCCACTGCTCGTCATCGTCCTGGAAGGAGAAGACGCCCTCGTTCGGCCGGTCCTGGTCGGGCAGGAACTTGCCCAGCGCATCGGTATATTCGAACGCCGGGGTCTCCAGCGCCTCGAAGCCGTAGAGCTCGTAGACGGCGCGGATCTTCTCCAGCATGGCACGGGTGGCGGCCAGCTCCGCCCCGGTGCGGTCGACGAGGCCGCGGGGCAACCGCGCCTTCGGCTTGAACTCTTTGGCCATGGAGATTCTCAACGCCCGTCTCGGTGCATCATGGGTAGGGCGTCTTAGAGGACGGGGGCGGGCGCGGCAAGGTTCGGCTCGCCGCGCCCGCCCCGGCGCCTCAGATGAGCGGCGGGATATCGGGCGAGATGGGCACCTCGATGACGCAGGGTCCCGGGCCGGAGAAGGCCGCCGTGACCTTCCTCTTCAGGGCCGCGAGATCGGTGATGCGCTCGGCCTCGCAGCCATAGCCCTTGGCGAGGCTCACGATGTCGATGCCGGGAATGTCGAGGCCCGGCACGCCGGGGGTCTCCTCCAGCACGGCGAAGGATTTCAGGATGCCGTATTCCCCGTTGCGCAGCACCAGGAAGACCATGGGCAGCCTGTTCTGCGCCGCGGTCCACAGGGCCTGAAGGGAATATTGGAACGAGCCGTCACCCACCACCAGCAGCACCGGCCGGTTGCGCCCCGTGGCGCGCTCGCCCAGCGCGATGCCCACCGAAGCGGGCAGGTTCCAGCCGAGGCCGCCGCTGGCGAAGGTGAAGAAGGTCTGAGGTTCGGTGATGGGCCACCAATGGTGGAGATCGGCGAGGTTGGAGGGCGATTCCTCCACCAGCACCGCATGGGCGGGGCGGACCTCGGCGAGGGCGGCGAACACGTCGGCGGCCGTGGGCAGGCCCCCCTTGCCGCCCGGCGCGGGGCCCGGGTGGCGCGGCTTGTGGGGCGCCATGCGCTGCTCCAGCGGGGGATGGCGGCTGGCCTTCGCCGGGCTCGCCGGCGCCGTGACGAGATCCACCAGCGCCTGGGTGGCAAGCACCGCATCGCCCACCAGGCTGTCGCCCACGGGCGCGCGGGCGGTCTCGGCGGGATCGTCGCTGATGTGCAGCAGCCTCAGACCCTCGGGCAGGTAATCGCCCGGCACATAGGGGTAATAGCGGAACACCGGGGCGCCGATGACGATGGCCACGTCATGCCCCTTGAGGTGCTCCGCCAGCGGGCCGATGGCGAAGGGCAGGCCGCCGGCATAGAGCGGGTGGTCCTCCGGGAACGGCGCCCGCTCGCTGGCGGGGGCGGCGAACACCGTGGCACCGAGCTTCTCCGCCAGGGCGACGGCGGCGGGCCAGCCATGCCCGCGATCGATGGCGGCGCCGAAGATGAGCGCCGGGGCCGCGGCGCCGGACAGGAGCGCGGCGAAGTCCCTCAGCCGCTCCGGATCGGGCGCGCTGCGCCGGCTCGCGGTGCGCACCACCGCCGGCGGGCCGGAGAAGGGCTTGTCCCAGTCATCGAGCGGCAAGGAGAGGAACACCGGGCCGGCCGGCGCCTGCACGGCGGTGGCATAGGCGCGCATGAAGGCGGCGGGCACGTCCTCCGGGCGGGCCGGCTCATAGGCCCATTTCACCCACGGGCGCGGCAGCATCGTGGGCTCCACATTGGTGAGCCACGGCTCCATGAGCAGCATCTCGCGGGTCTGCTGGCCCGCAGTGACGATGAGCGGCGTCTTGTTGAGGCTCGCCGTGACGAGGTTGCCCATGGCGTTGCCGAGGCCGGCGGCAGTGTGAATGTTCACCAGCGCCGGCTTGCCCGTGGCCTGGGCA
>JAFIHR010000035.1 GCA_017849325.1 Xanthobacter autotrophicus
ATCGACCCCGGTCAGCGCCGCCGCCGTCTCGTGGTCACGCACCGCCATCAGCGCCCGCCCGGCGGAGGAGCGCACCAAATTCTTCGCCACCACGGCGAGCGCCACGACGGTCGCGAACGCGAGCAGATAGCGCGCTTCCACCGATGAGAAGGCAAAGCCGAGCAGGGCGAGCGTCGGGGTGGAGACCACGCCCGAGGCGGTGTCCAGGGTCAGCCACGGCACATGGGTGCACAGCCACTCGATGAAGAATTGCGCGGCCAGCGTTGCCACCGCCACATAGAAGCCGCGGATGCGCAGGGAGAGCAGCCCGAACAGCAGGCACACCGCTCCCGCCACCAGCCCCGCGAGCAGGAAGGACAGCGGAAACGGCAACCACGGCAGGCGGATGACGAGATTCACCGCGGCATAGGCCCCCACCGCCATGAAGGCCCCCGAGCCGAGGGAGAGCTGGCCGGCATAGCCGGTGAGGAGGTTGAGGCCGATGGCGGCGAGCGACAGGATGAGGCACGGCAGCAGGATGGAGCCGAGCCAGTAGTCGCCCGCCACCAACGGCACCAGGAGCGCGCCCGCTGCCACCAGGGCGAGCACCGCGAAACGGTCGAACGCCACAGGAAAGATCGCCTGCTCCTTGGCGTAGGAGGTCTTCAGCTCTCCGGCATCACGGTAGAACATGGCTCAGATCCTCGCGATGCGGGCGGCGCCGAACAGGCCGGCGGGGCGGATCAGCAGGACAGCGATGGCGAGCGCGTAAGGGAACCAGTTCTCGATGCCGCCGCCCACGAACGGGCCGAGATAGACCTCGGCGAGCTTCTCGCTCACCCCGATCACCAGCCCCGCCACGATGGCGCCGGCGATGGAGTTGAAGCCGCCGAGGATCATCACCGGCAGCGCCTTCAGCGCCACCAGGGTGAGGGCGAACTGCACGCCGAGCCGCGCGCCCCACACGAGGCCCGCGACCAGAGCGATGAAGCCCGCCGCTCCCCACACCACCGCCCAGATGAAGCCGAGCGGCACGCCCGCCACCTGGGCCGCCTGGGTGTCGTCGGCGACCGCGCGCAGCGCCCGTCCGACGCGGGTGAAGGAGAAGAACAGCGACAGGGCCACCACCAGCACCGCCGCCATCACCGCGGCCGAGAGGTCGAACTTCGAGATGAGGATGTCGCCGAGGAAGATGGGGTCGTCCGAGATGCCGAGGTCGAGCCCGCGCACCTTGGTGCCCCAGATGAGCTGGGCGAAACCCTCCAGGAAGATGGACAGGCCAATGGTCGCCATGAACAGGATCATGTGATCCTGCCCGATGAGCGGACGCAGCACCGTGCGCTCGATGGCCACCGCCAGCGCCAGCATGGCGGCGAGGCTGGCGAGGAAGGCGGCCCACATGGGCAGGCCGTATTCCAGGAAGCCCACGAAGGTCAGCGCCGCGAACAGCACCATCGCTCCCTGGGCGAAGTTGAACACGCCGGACGCCTTGAAGATCAGCACGAAGCCGAGCGCCACCAGCGTGTACATCACGCCGGAGAGCAGGCCGCCCACCACCACTTCGAGGAAGAATGAGAAATCGCCCATGGTTGCCTCCTTCGGGCCGGTTCAGGCGGCCTTGCCCAGCGCGGCGGAGCCGAGATAGGCGGCGATGACGTCGGGAGCGGCGCGCACCTCCTGCGGCGTGCCGTCGGCGATCTTGCGTCCGTAATTGAGGACCACCACCCGGTCGGACAGGCCCATCACCACGCCGATGTCGTGCTCGATGATGAGAATGGTGGTGCCGAAGCTCTCGTTGACCCGGCGGATGAAGCCGCACATGTCGCGCTTCTCCTCGTGAGTCATGCCGGCCATGGGCTCGTCGAGCAGCAGCAGGCGCGGCTCGGTGGCGAGCGCCCGGCCGAGCTCGACGCGCTTCTGGATGCCGTAGGGCAGGCCGGCGACGGGGGCCTTGCGCAGGTGCTCCAGCTCCAGGAAGGCGAGGATGCGCTCGGCCGCCTCGCGCTCGTGCTTCTCTTCGGAGGCGGTCGCGGGCAGGCGCAAGAGTTTGCCGATCAGGCTCGTCCTGAAGCGCGCGGCGCGCCCCACCAGCACGTTGTCGATGACGTTCATGCCCTTGAACAGGGAGACGTGCTGGAAGGTGCGGCCGATGCCCGAGCGCGCAGCGAAGGCCGGCCGCATCCGGGCGCGCGCCTTGCCCTCGAAGGTGATGGTGCCCGCGCGCGGATGGTAGACGCCGTTGATGACGTTGAGCAGCGAGGTCTTGCCCGCCCCGTTGGGGCCGATGATGGAGAGGATCTCCCCCTCATGGATGGCGAGCGACATCTCGGTCAGCGCCTTCACTCCGCCGAACGCCACGTGCACGTCGCGCACCTCCATCAGCACGGGCCCCCGCGGCCGGCCGGCGCGGGTGGCGCGGGCGGCCTCCGGGGCGAGGGCGATGGCGACGGGCGGGGCGTGGCGCACCTCGCCCTCCAGGGTCAGCTCGGCGGGGGCGAAGCCCTCCGGCGCCAGCTCGAAGCCGGTCAGGGTGGACCCCGGATCGGCGCCCTCGCCGGCAAGGCGGGTGTTGACGGCGGCGATGGCGCGGGCGGCTGTGGCGCGCGCGGCCTCCCGGTCGTCCGCCTCGCTGCCGGCGGCGTTCGCCGCGAGGGCGATGCGCGCCTCGAGGCCGGCTCCCGCGCGGGTGACGCGGGCGCGATCGACGCCCGGCTCGGCCCGCAGCAGGGCTTCCACCCGGCGCAGCGCGCCGTGCGCGTCCCATAGCGTCTCGTCGCGGGACAGCAGGCGGCCATCCTCCGCCATAGCGGTGTCGCGGTCGAGGGGAAGGCCCCAGGCCGCGAGGCGCGCGGCGGCCTGCGGCTCGATTTCGCCCGAGGTGACCAGGGCGATGCGGCAGCCGCTGAGCCCCAGGGCATTGAGCAGCGGCGCGGAGAAGGCGAGGCCAGAGCCCGGCCATCGCTGCGCCGCCGCCGCGGCGAGGGCGCGCACCAGCGGACCGCCGGCGGCAAGGCGGCGCTGCGCGTCGCGGTCGATCAGCTCGAACACCCGGGCGGGCGCCGGCAGACAGGTGGGCGCCACCTCCTTCAGGTCGGCGGGAAAGCTCGCCGGACCTTCCACGCAATGCACGCAGCAGCCCGCCAGCAGCGGCGCCACCAGCGCGGTCGCCGCGTCGGCGATGCCGGAGACCGGCAGGAAGGCCATGGCCCGGTCGGACGCGGTGAGCCCGAGGGTCGCGACGGTGGCCCGTCCCGCTGCCAGCAGCCGGGCATGGGTGAGCGGCACGGCGCGCGGCGCACCGTCCGCGCCGTCGCCGTGGAGGAGCAGCGCCACCTGATCCGGCGGCACCGCGGCGACCCGCCAGGCGAACCAGGCGATGCCTTCCTCATGGGCCTCGGCCGGCGTGGGGCCGAGCTCGTCGAGGCGCAGCACCGGGGCGCCGGAATGATCCACCGCCCGCCAGAGGCGCGCCGCCTCCTCGGTCTCGCACAGCACGAGGGCGGGCCGCGGCTCGGGCGCGCCGAAGCGGCGCAGGAATTCGGTGCCGAGCGGCAGCGCCGTCGCGCCGAGCCCCTGGGCGGCCAGCTGGGCGGCGTAGAGCTCGGGCCGGTTCTCGCCGACGGTGGCGAGCACGCCGGGCCCGGCAAAGCCCGCCCCGTCCAGCAGGCGCGCCATGGCGGCGGCGCGGGCGAGATATTCGGTGAAGTTCCAGCTCTGCCAGATGCCGCCGCGCTTCTGCCGCATGGCGGGATGCGGACCGAACCGGCGGGCGGCGGCGATCAGCGCGCCCGGCAGGGTCTCGCCGGTCGCCGGGGCGGCCGCGGCGGCGGGCTGCAGCGCTGAATGGTCGAGGGCGCGGTTCATGGACGGTCGGGTCCCTTCGGCCGGGGTGAGGGGAGAGGTCACGAGAGCCATCGCGGTCGCCTGCGGGCGGAGAAGGCAGAGGCATCGGCCTCGGCGGAAGCATCGAGGCCGAGATAGGAGGCGCGGATCTCCGGATCGGCGGCGAGCGCCGCGGCGGCCCCCTCGCGCACCACCCGGCCGCTCTCGATGAGATAGCCGTAGGTGGCATAGCGCAGCGCGACGCTGGCATTCTGCTCGGCCAAGAGGAAGGTCATGCCCTCCGCCGCGTTGAGCTGCTTCATGATGACGAAGATCTCCTCCACCAGGAGCGGGGCGAGGCCCATGGAGGGCTCGTCGAGGAGGATCATGCGCGGGCGCGCCATCAGCGCCCGGCCGATGGCGCACATCTGCTGCTCGCCGCCGGACAGCAGGCCCGTCGCCTGGTGGCGGCGGTCCTTGAGGCGCGGGAAATAGCGGTAGACCAGCTCCAGGCTCTCGGCCACCGCGCCGTCGCGGCGGGAGAAGGCGCCGACCTTGAGATTGTCCTCCACCGACAGGGTGGGGAAGCAGTGGCGGCCCTCCATCACCAGGGAGAGGCCGCGGCGGGCGAGGTCGGAGGCGTCGAGCCGGTCGATGCGCTCGCCGTCATACTGGATGGTGCCGCGGGTGACCTCGCCACGCTCGGAGCGCAGGAGGTTGGCGACCGCCTTCATGGTGGTGGTCTTGCCCGCGCCGTTGGCGCCGAGCAGGGCGACGATGCCGCCCCGCGGCACGGTGAGGGTCAGGCCGCGCAGCACCAGCGCGAGGCGGGAGTACATCACCTCGATGCCGTTGATGGACAAAAGGGGACCTTGCTCGGTCACGGCGTCCTCCTTCATTGCGCCGATATCCGGGGCCGCGCGGGCGGGAGGGATCCCGGCCGGAGCCGGGAGCCGCCGCCCGCGGGCGGGAGCGCCGCTCAGTTGGTCTCGGTGGCGCAGTCGCGGGGGGTGATGCCCTTTTCCTTGGCGTACTGGGCGGCGGAGGCCTCCACCATCGGGCGCACCATGGACTGGTCGGACTTGATCCAGTCCGAGACCATCACCCATTTGGTGCCGTCCCACTGCTGGAAGCGGATGGCGCCGTTGCCCTCGTGGTCGGAGCAGGTGACCGTGATCTCCGGCATCAGGCCTTCAAGGCCCAGCTCCTTGATGCGGTCCTTGGTCATCACCAGGTGCTCGAGGCCCCAGCGCACCTGGTCGCCGGTGAGCGGGCCGTTGCCGAACTTCGCCATGGCGGTGCGCATGGCCTCGGTCACCGCCACGCCATGGAGCACGCCGCGGACGTAATAGACCGAGCCGATGCGGTCCGCCTCCACATTGCCGTTGCCCTTGTCGTAGACGTATTTCCTGATGTCCTTGAACACCGGATAGTCGGAGCCGGTGGCGTGGAACTGGGCGGTGATGAAGCCCTTGGCGGCGTCGCCCGCCGGCGTGACGTCCTCCTCCGAGCCCGACCACCACCAGCCGATGATCTGGTCGCGCGGGATGCCGGCGCGGGCGGCTTCCTTGAGGCCGGTGGGGGTGGCGGCGCCCCAGCCGCGGAACAGCACGAAGTCCGGCCGATACTGGCGCACCTGCAGCCACACCGCGCGCTGGTCGAGGCCGGGTGGGGTGATGGGGAAGGTGGTGACCTCGAAGCCGTAGCGCTTGGCCTGGGCCTCCAGGATGGGCTGGGTCTCGCGGCCGGCGGCGAAGTCCATCACCACGTTGGCGATCTTCTTGCCCTTCAGCTTGTCCATCCCGCCGAGCCGCTCGCCGATGTAGCGGATGGTGGCGGTGTTCTCGCTCCAGTAATTGGAGATCAG
>JAFIHR010000036.1 GCA_017849325.1 Xanthobacter autotrophicus
ATGCCAACAAGGGCAACGGCATCATCCCGACCCCGATCACCATGGACGAGCTCGAGGACATGCTCATGGAGCATGGCATCCTGAAGCAGGTCGACGAGAGCCAGGTCGGCAAGACCGCCGCCGATCTCGCCGTCTGAGGTCGATGAGTACGGCCGGTCCCGCACGGGGCCGGCCGCTTGTAACGGCGCCGTTTGGGTGTCGCAGTTGCGTAGTGTAGTTTTTCTTTTGAGCGTTTCTAGAAAGTCATGTTCCGGACAGCGCGAGACCTTTTCGGTCTCGCCCTGTTCCGCTCCTTGATTGAAAGGTGATTGCCGGAGGCACCCCCGCTCGACGTAGGCGAAATCCTTCTGCGAGCTCTCTGCGAACCAATCGAGCGCGGGTGTCGTCCTTTCTCCTCAAGGTCCTTCCCCACTCCTCCCCCTCCCCGATCCAGAGAAACCCCGGCCAGCGCTCGCCGCACCGCTTCGACGGCGTTGCCATAGCGGCGCGGACTCGAGGGTGGCCGCAAACGTCCGCCTCGCTCGGGGCCGGGAGAGCACCTCCAACAGCGCCAGAGGAACCACGCCATTGCCATTCCCGCTTCCCGATGCGGAGAGCGGATCGGCAACAGACTGTCCCTCGTTTGCTTCCAGCCACGGCGCCGGGGAAGGCCGACATCTCGGGGCCGCGGCGCCTGCGACCTCGCCCCGCTTCCAACACCTAGCCGATCTTCCCCCACTGACCGCCGCAAGCCACCCCGGGAGCTGAACCACAGCGAGACGCCAACCACGAAACGGACGCCCGCCCTGCTGCTGCGACCCTCCCGCAGCGCCCCGCGCCCTTGCCCTGGTCCATCACCGGACAAAATGTCCCATGGACCCGGCGGGCCAATGGCGATCCTCTCAAGCTTCAGCTGTCTGCCATCTCCCTGTCGCATTCGCGACACGTGGCGCCCCGGAGCGCCCTGCAGATCGCGCCCGCACCCTATAAATCATTGAATTATTGTGCTTTTCTCCAGCGCCTCACAGGCGATTCTGGCGTTGGTACGCCACTTGCAAATCACTCGCTGTGGAGCCGATCGAAGCTGGCTCGGAGTGAATACATGCACATCGTCGTTTGCATCAAGCAGGTACCCGATTCGGCTCAGATCCGTGTCCATCCGGTGACGAACACGATCATGCGCCAGGGCGTGCCCACCATCATCAACCCCTACGACCTCTTCGCCCTTGAAGAGGCGTTGCGCCTGCGCGACCGGCTTGGCGGCGAAGTGACCGTGCTCACCATGGGCCCGCCCTCCGCCGAGGACAGCCTGCGCAAGGCCCTGGTGTTCGGCGCCAATCGCGCCGTGCTCCTCACCGACCGTTTCTTCGCCGGCTCGGACACGCTGGCCACCACCTTCGCGCTGGCCACCGCGATCACCAAGATCAGCGAAACCTACGGCAAGCCGGACATCGTGTTCACCGGCAAGCAGACCATCGACGGTGACACCGCCCAGGTCGGCCCGGGCATCGCCAAGCGCCTCGGCCTGCTGCAGCTCACCTACGTGTCCAAGGTCGGCGACTACGACGCCGCCAACGGCACCATCGACGTGGAGCGCCGCTCCGAGGGCGGCACCCAGATGCTGCGCTCCAAGATGCCCGTGCTGATCACCATGCTCGAGGGCACCAACGAGATCCGCCGCGGCACCATGGCCGACACCCTGCGCGCCGCCCGCGCCGAGGTCGTCAAGTGGAACGCCAAGGACGCCGGCGTGGAAGACCTCTCCAAGTGCGGCCTAAAGGGCTCGCCCACCATCGTGAAGCGGGTGTTCGCCCCCGGCCCGCGGGCCGAGAAGGCCGCATTCGTGGAAGCCGGCGAGGGCAATCCCGCGGACGCGCTGATCGATGAGATCTTCAAGCGCCAGCCTACGCTCGAAGCCGAAATGACCGCGCTGGCGCGCGGCTTCTAACGCATCAGAAGAAAGACAAGACCATGAGTGAGCCCAACAAAGCCCCCGCGCCCGCGGCTGCTGGACGTGCAGCCACCAAGAAGGAGCTGCCGGAGCACTTCAAGGCCTACAAGCACGTCTGGGTCTACGTCGAGGTGGAGCGTGGGCAGGTGCATCCTGTCTCGTGGGAACTCATGGGCGCGGGCCGCACGCTCGCCAACAAGCTCGGTGTGGACCTTGCTGCCGTGGTCCTCGGACCGGAGGGCGAGCCGCTGCGCGCCGCCGTCGCCGAATCCTTCTGCTACGGCGCCGACCTCGCCTATGTGGTGGCCAGCGACGTGCTGACGGACTACCGCAACGAGTCCTACACCGCGGCGATGACGGATCTCGTCAACACCTACAAGCCCGAGATCCTGCTGCTGGGCGCCACCACCCTCGGCCGTGACCTCGCCGGCGCGGTGGCCACCACCCTGCTCACCGGCCTCACCGCCGACTGCACCGAGCTCGACGTGGACGCCGACGGCTCGCTGGCCGCGACCCGCCCGACGTTCGGCGGCTCCCTGCTCTGCACCATCTACACCCTGAACTATCGCCCGCAGATGGCCACCTGCCGTCCCCGCGTGATGTCCATGCCCGAGCGCGTGGAAAAGCTGGTGGGCAAGGTGATCGAGCATCCCCTCGGCATCGTCGAGGACGATATCGTCACCAAGGTGCTGTCGTTCCTGCCCGACCGCGACTCGGCGAAGTCCAACCTCGCTTATGCGGACGTGGTGGTGGCCGGCGGCATGGGCCTCGGCTCGCCGGAGAACTTCCAGCTGGTGCGCCAGCTCGCCCAGACCCTGGGGGCGGAATACGGCTGCTCCCGCCCGCTGGTGCAGAAGGGCTGGGTGACCTCCGACCGGCAGATCGGCCAGACCGGCAAGACCATCCGGCCGAAGCTCTACATCGCGGCCGGCATCTCCGGCGCCATCCAGCATCGCGTGGGTGTCGAGGGCGCCGACCTGATCGTCGCCATCAACACCGACAAGAACGCCCCCATCTTCGACTTCGCCCATGTGGGCCTCGTGACCGACGCCATTCGGCTGCTGCCGGCTCTGACCGAAGCGTTCGCCAAGCGCCTGTCCGCGCATTCCAGCGACAAGCTGGCCAGCTGAGGAGACTGCCATGATCGACGAAAGGTTCGATGCAATCGTCGTCGGCGCCGGTATGTCCGGGAACGCCGCGGCCTATACTCTGGCCAAGAAGGGCCTGAAGGTTCTGCAGATCGAGCGCGGTGAGTATTCCGGCTCGAAGAACGTGCAGGGCGCCATCCTCTATGCGGAGATGATGGAAAAGATCATCCCCGACTTCCGCGAGGACGCCCCCCTCGAGCGGCACTTGGTGGAGCAGCGCTTCTGGATGCTGGACGACAATTCCCACGTCGGCCTGCATTACCGCTCGGAAGAGTTCAACGAAGAGAAGCCGAACCGCTACACCATCATCCGCGCCCAGTTCGACAAGTGGTTCTCCTCCAAGGTGCGCGAAGCCGGCGCCCTGGTGGTGTGCGAGACCACGGTGACCGAGCTGGTGCAGGACGCCTACGGCAAGGTGATCGGCGTGAAGACCGATCGCGGCGGCGGCCAGATCCATGCGGACGTGGTGGTGCTGGCCGAGGGCGTGAC
>JAFIHR010000246.1 GCA_017849325.1 Xanthobacter autotrophicus
AAGGCCGGAAATAGCTTCTCATTCCTGTCACGAGATATGCCGTATCCCCACGATGGGCCGACGTGGCGCAATGCCCGGAAAAGCCCCGCGCGGGAATGGGTTCCAGACATCGAAGAGTCACCGAAGAAGCATTCTGGCGCAGGCGGATCGGCACGGCTGCGCCAGGCCCCTTAAATGAAACGTTATATTCAACGCCCTGCGGGATGTGGGGTCCTGCGGCGGCACACGGCCGGCAGCCAGCCGGGCGGGAGGAAGGAGAAGGGTCATGACGGGACCGACACGTGCACTTGGAGCGTATCTTTCTGATTTTTCTGGTAAAAAGCTGTCCGCGGCCGTGGAGGAGCGGGCGCTGAAATGCCTGCTCGATGCCATGGGCCTCATCGTCGCCGCCCGCGGCGAGCCGACCGCGCGGGCCGCGCTGGCGCTGGCGCAGCCGGCCGACCGGGGCGCACGGAGCTGGCTTTCGGGCACCTATCTTGCGCCCACCGAAGCCGCCTTCGCCAACGGGGTCGCCCTCCACGCCCATTTCCAGGACGACACCGACCATGATTCCTGGACCCATCCGGGCTCGCTGATCGTTCCGGCGGCCGCGGCCCTGGGCGAAGCAGGCAATCTGACCCTGGCCGAGGTGCTGCGCGGCCTCGTCGCCGGCTACATCACGCTGAACTGGCTCGGCCGGCAGGAGGAGGTGGCGCGCAAGCTCATCCAGCGCGGCTTCCGCACCAGCCCGACCTTCGGCACCATCGGCGCCGCCGCGACCGCCGCGGTGATGCTGCGTCTGCCGGAAGCGCAGGCCGCCTCGGCCGTGGCGATCGCTGCCAGCAGCACCGCCGGCACGCTGGAGCCGGTGCGCTCGGGATCCGATGAATGGCGGGTGCAGAACGGCCGGGCGGCGCAGGGGGGCGTCATCGCCGGCCTCTTGGCCCAGGCCGGCGTCGAAGGCGCGCCGGAAGCCCTTGAAGGCGCGCGCGGATTCCTCTTCGCCGTCGCCGGGATGAGCGAGCCGCCGGCCTGCTGGGCCGCGCCGCCAGACGCCGACGTCATGCTCTCGATCATGGTCAAGCCGTTCGCCACGCTGGGCGACAACATGCCGGCGGTGATCGCGGCGCAGATGCTGCATCAGCAGGGCATCGACACCGACGCCATCGAGCGCATGGAGGTCACCCTCTGGCGGCCCTACACGGAATATCCCGGCACCTCGTTCAAGGGCCCCTATGTGCGCCAGGTGCAGACCCAGGCGAGCACCGCCTTCGCCGTCTCGGCCATGCTGTGCCACGGCGAACTCACCTATGAGATGGGCCTCAATCTGCGCGAGGATCCGCGCATCCTCAATCTGGTGCAGCGCGCGACCATCCTGCCCCATGATGGCCATGCGCTCGATTCCCGCCTGACGATCTGGCTGAAGGACGGCCGCGAGCTGTCCGCCGAGGCGCACGCCTCCACCTCGCCGCTGGTGTTCCCGACGCGGGAGCGGGCGGAGAGCGTGTTCCTCGGGCGGATGGGACGGGCCGGTGCACCCGCCGCGCGCGCGGAAGCCTTCGCTGCCGACCTCTTCAAGGCGCTGGCCGAAGGGCGGGACGTGCCGTTCCGGGATGTGGTCGCCAGCTATCTCGGCCTGACGGCGCTTCAGGCCGCGGCCTGACACGGACTGCGTCGGACCCATCCGAACGGCGTTGGGAGGACGAGCCTCGGGGGCGCGGAGAATTCGGAGATTGAGTTTCCTCGGATCAGGATTTTTCGCCGCTCCCGATGCGCTGGTACAGTAATGGGGGAAATTAAAATACTGAGCCAGCATGTAAGAAACCCTCTTATGGCGACCTGTGAGGACGTCAGAAACTCGCAGTGCCGCCGTGAGGATTTGTCGGGTCGCTCCGTGCAGCATCATGTTGACAGATGGGGTCGTCGCCCTAGAATATGAAACGGTTCATATCTGTTTGAATGGACCATTGGCGGCATTTCACTCGGGTGCGGGGTGGCGGGGCAGGAGCGCACGAGTGGCGGTGCCGGCGCTGGACGCACCGGGCCCGAGACAAAAGACGGGTCCCTCGCATCCGGTGAGGGATCCAAGAAAATCGCATTGGAAATTCAGTAAATACGTTCACGCCTCCTGCTTGAGGTGAGGAACGGGCCGGCTGAAGGGAGGCCGCCATGTCGCCGATCAAACTGTTTGAACCATTCGATATCCGTGGCCTCCGGCTGAAAAACCGCATCGTCGTCTCGCCAATGGGCACCTATTCGGCCGAAAACGGCGATCTGGTGCCGTTCCACTTCACCCACTACGGACTTCACGCCATGGGCGGGGCGAGCCTGGTGATGCTGGAGCAGACCTTCATCACCAAGGCCGGCCGGGTCACCAATGGCGACCTCGGCCTGTGGTCCGATGCGCAGATGGAGCGGATGGCGGAGCTCGTGGGACATATGAAGTCCTTCGGCGCCAAGACCGGCATCCAGATCAGCAGCGGCGGCCGCAAGGTGGGCCAGCAGCGCGCCCACCACGGCAACGGCCCGCTGACCGATCGCGACTTCGCGGCCGGCGACGAGCCGCTCTATCCGGCGGGCCCCTCGGCCATTCCGCTCTCGGACGGCTGGCTGACGCCAAAGGCCATGTCCAAGGGGGAGATCGACGGGATGCGCGATGCGTTCGTCGCGGCGGCGCGGCGCGCCCTCCTCGCCGGTTTCGATCTCATCGAGATCCACATGGCCCATGGTTACCTGCTGCAGAACTTCCTCTCGCCGCTGGCCAACCAGCGCGACGACGAATACGGCGGATCGATCGAGAACCGCATGCGCTTTCCCCTGGAAGTGGTGCATGCGATCCGGGCGGTGGTCCCCCAGTCGATGCCGCTCCTCGCCCGCATCTCCGCCACCGATTGGATCGACGGCGGCTGGACCATCGAGGACAGCGTCATCCTCTCCGCCGCGCTCAAGGACGCGGGCGTGGACCTGATCGACTGCTCGTCGGGCGGCAACATGCGCACCGGCGCCACCAATTCCAGCCTGGCGCGCGGGCCGGGCTATCAGGTGCCGTTCTCGGCACGGATCCGCGCGGAGGCGGGCATTGCCACCTCCGCCGTCGGCATGATCCGCACCCCGGACTATGCGGAGCAGATCCTGCAGGACGGCAAGGCCGACCTGATCTTCCTCGGCCGCCAGGTGCTGTTCAACCCGTTCTGGGCGCGCCACGCGGCCCAGTCGTTCGGGCTCGACGCCAACTTCGCCGACTGGCCGGAGCAGTACGGCTGGTGGCTGGAGAAGTGGGCGCGCTCGCTGCGCTCCAACAAAGAGGACCCGCTTGGCGCCGAGAATTTCGCCGGCTTCGAGGAGCAGCTCGGAATGCGCTGACGTCATCCTTCGGTCGGCGCTGCGACCTCCACCAACACGCCTGCGCGCCCCTGTCCGCCAAACGACGGCGGGCGCGCCGTCCGGCAGCTCGGGACGCTAACCCCCGGCCCGAGCTGCCGGCACATCGCCGGCGCGCCGACGGACGGGCGACGGCAATCAATCCTCTCCGGGAGAATTCGAATGGCTCGATATCGCGGCATCTATCCGGTCGCGCCCACGCCGTTCCACGATGACGGAACGGTGGATTACGACGGCATGAAGCGCGTGCTGGACTGCATGATCGACCAGGGCGTCGACGGCATCTGCATCCTCGCGAATTTCTCCGAGCAGTTCCTGATCTCCGACGAGGAGCGGGCGGCGCTGACCAAGCTCAGCCTGGAGCATGTGGCCGGGCGCGTTCCGGTGATCGTCACCATCAGCCATTTCTCGACGCCCATCGTGCTGGAGCGGGCGCGCAGCGCCAAGGCGCAGGGCGCGTCCATCGTGATGATGATGCCGCCCTACCACGGCGCCCTCCTGAAGGGCACGGCCGAGCAGACCTTCGAGCAGTTCGCGCGGGTCGGCGAGGTGGGCGTCCCCATCATGGTGCAGGACGCGCCGCTTTCCGGCGTCGAGCTTGCCGTGCCGCTGCTGGTGCGCATGGCGCGCGAGATCGAGATGGTGAAGCTGTTCAAGATCGAATGTCCCCAGGCGGCGGCCAAGATCCGCGCCCTCATCGCGCAGGGCGGCGATGCGATCGAGGAGCCGATGGATGGTGAGGAGGCCATCACCCTTCTCGCCGACCTCGACGCCGGCATCACCGGCTCCATGACCTCGGCGATGATCCCCGACCGGATTCGCCCGGTGCTGGACAAATGGTGGGCCGGCGACAGGGAGGGCGCGACGGCGGCTTACGCCAGCGTCCTGCCGGCGGTGAACCATGAGAACCGGCAATGCGGGTTTCGCTCGGCCAAGGTGGTGATGGAAGAGGGCGGGGTGATCCGCTCGGCCGCCTGCCGCCATCCCATCGCGCCGCTGCACCCGGCGACCCGCCGGATGCTGCTCGATCTGGTGCGCCCGCTCGATCCCGTGGCGCTGCGGTGGGGCAAGTGACGACACACGGCACGGGCAGGCGCCAGGTCGGCGCCGGCGCGCGTGCTCTTGCGCAAGGGGCGTGACGCCGACGGCGGACCAGCCCGAGAAGCGGACGGAGAAAGACCATGGGTTTCAAGCCGATCGGCAAGCATCTCATCGCCGGTGAATGGGTGGATGGTCCCTCGACCTTCGAGGCCGAGCAGGTCTCTGGCGGCCATCTTGAATATGCCATCGGGACACCGGAGCTGGTGGACCGCGCCGCCGAGGCGGCGGAAGCCGCCTTCCCGAGCTATTCCGCGCTGCCGCGTGCCGAGCGGGCGCGCTTCCTGGAGAGGATCGCCGCGGAGATCGACGCCCGTGGCGACGAGATCACGGAAATCGGCTGCGATGAAACCGGCCTGCCGGAAGCGCGCCTGAAGGGCGAGCGGGCGCGCACGGTGGGCCAGCTGCGGCTGTTCGCAGCGCATATCGAGAAGGGCGAGTATCTCGATCGCCGGCACGATGCGGCCATGCCCGACCGCCAGCCGCTGCCCCGGCCCGACCTGCTTCTGGTGCAGCAGCCCATCGGCCCGGTGGCGGTGTTCGGCGCGTCCAACTTCCCGCTCGCTTTCTCCACCGCCGGTGGCGACACCGCCGCCGCGCTCGCCGCCGGCTGCCCCGTGGTGGTGAAGGGCCATTCGGCCCATCCCGGCACCGGCGAGATCGTGGCGCAGGCCATCGATGCCGCGATCAAGGCCTGCGGCGTCCACCCGGGCGTGTTCAGCCTGATCCAGGGCGGCAACCGCACCGTGGGCGAATCCGTCGTCACCCATCCGCGCATCAAGGCGGTGGGCTTCACCGGATCGCTCGCCGGCGGCCGGGCGCTGTTCAACCTGTGCGCGGCGCGGCCGGAGCCCATTCCGTTCTTCGGCGAGCTCGGCTCGCTCAATCCCATGTTCGTGCTGCCCGGTGCGCTCGCCGCGCGCGGCGAGGCCATCGGCAAGGCGTGGGCGCCCTCGCTCACCGGCTCCTGCGGCCAGCTCTGCACCAACGGCTCCCTGGCGTTCCTCATCGACGGGCCGGGCGCCGATGCCTTTGTCGCGGGCATCACCGCGGCGCTGGCGGCGATCGGCCCGCAGATCATGCTCACGCGCGGCATCGCCGCCGCCTTCCACAAGGGCGCGGCTGCGCAGAAGGCGGTGCCCGGCGTGAAGGTGCTGGTGGATGCGCCCGTGGAGGAACGTTCCGCCGGGCCGGTGCTGCTGGAGACCACGGGGGAGGTGTTCCGCACCAACCACGCCCTGCAGGAAGAGGTGTTCGGCCCCTTCGGGACCATTGTCCGCGTGCGTGATGCGGCCGAGCTGAAGGCGATGGCCGTCGCGGTCGAGGGCCAGCTCACCACCACGCTCCACATGGACGACGCCGACACCGCCCTCGCAAAGGAGCTTCTGCCGCTCTTGGAACGCAAGGCCGGGCGGCTGCTGTTCAATGGCTTCCCGACGGGTGTCGAGGTGGTCGACTCCATGGTGCATGGCGGGCCCTACCCGGCGTCCACCAATTTCGGCGCGACCTCGGTCGGCACGCTGGCCATCCGGCGCTTCCTGCGCCCGGTCTGCTACCAGAATCTGCCGGCCGCGCTCGCCACCGGCGACCTTGGCTGAGCGCGCGCCGGGGACCGATGCGGCAGGGTGCCGTGACGCTTCACATTCAATGAACTCAAGGAATCTGCGGGAGTTGCGCAAATGAGCACCCAGGATGCTGCAAGTTTCCCCGGCGTGCTGCTGGGCCGGATCTGGCGGCCCGGCGTGGGGCCGAGCGTCGTCACGGTGCGCGACGGCCAGGTGATCGACATCACCTCGCCCGCCACGCCGACCACCCGTGACGTGCTCGAACTCGACGCGCCGACGGAGCACGTGGCGCGCGCGACCGGCGAGACCGTCTGCGAGCTCGGCACGCTGCTGGCGGCCAGCCGGGCCGATGCCGGGCCCGACGACCTGCGCCTGCTCGCCCCCTGCGATCTGCAGGCGGTGAAGGCGGCGGGCGTCACTTTCGCGCGCTCCATGCTGGAGCGGGTGATCGAGGAGCGCACCGCGGGCGATCCGTTGCGCGCCGAAGAGGTCCGGGGCCGGGTCAGTGGTCTGATCGGCGACAGCCTGCGCAATCTGGTGCCCGGCTCGGACCGGGCCGCGGAGGTCAAGACCCTGCTGCAGGCCGAGGGCCTGTGGAGCCAGTATCTCGAAGTGGGGATCGGTCCGGACGCGGAGATCTTCACCAAGGGCCAGCCCATGTCGGCCGTGGGGCACGGGGCGGCGGTGGGGCTGCACCCCATCAGCCATTGG
>JAFIHR010000247.1 GCA_017849325.1 Xanthobacter autotrophicus
CCGCTCCGCTTCGAGATGCACCCTCAAGAGGCCATGATGACCCCTTCCAGTTCTGCCACGAAGCCCCGCAAGACGGTGATGTTCTCCTATCTCCAGCTCTCCAACGTGGGGTGCGAGATCATCATTCGCGGCAGCATCAAGTTCCTCGAGCGCGCGCTGCCGCAGTACGAGCTGCATTACATCCTCTCCAGCTACCACCCCGAGCGGGACCAGGCGCTGTTCGCGGACGTGCCGACGCTGACCGTGGTGCCCATGCTCAAGTGGAAGCGCTACCTGCGCGCCATCCTGCGGCAGACCAAGCGCTTCGACCGCTTCTGGTCGCCGCGCTTCTCTTCCGCGGCGTTCCGCCGCTCCGACCTGTTCGTCTCCGTGGGCGGCGATATCTATACGATCTTCGACGGCCAGCTTCCGGACGATTGGATGGGCTACGAGCATTTCGCGACCTCGCGCGGCATCCCCAGCATCATGTTCGGGGCGAACATGGAGAAGTTCGAGATCCTGTCCCAGGCGAAGCTCGACCTGCTGGTCGCCCACCTCGACCGCTTCAAGCTGCTCGCGGTGCGCGACCGCTCGACCGAGACCTATCTCGCCAAGCACAAGGTCACCTCCCCCGTGGTGGTCTATCCCGATCCGGTCTATTCGCTGCGCCCGAGCAGCGTGGTGCGGCCGGCCAAGGTGCGCCGCATCGGTCTCAACCTGTCGCCGCTGGCGGTGGAGAAGTTCGGGCCCGGAATCATCGGAACCTACGCGAGCGTGGTCAGCGACCTGATCCGCGCCGGCTACGAATTCGACTTCATCCCCCACGTCTACTCCAGCGACGGCGACACCGGCCTCGATGACCGCTTCACCCTGAAGCAGGTGTACGAGCAGGTGGACCCGGCGCTGCGCGGCGCCATCCGCCTGCGCGAGGACGCGCTCGGCTTCGCCAAGGTCAGCGAGGCCATCCGCGAGGTCGATCTCATGATCGCAGCGCGCATGCACTGCTGCCTCAATGCCCTCACCCTCGGCAAGGCCGTGTATTTCCTCGAATACAGCGCCAAGGCGAAGACCATGCTGGACTGGCTGGTCAGCGAGACGCCCTATGGGACCGTCGCCGACGCCTATGCCACAATCCCGGCGGATGCCATCAAGCTCGATGACGTCACCCGGCTGATTGCGGCATTCGAGAAGCTCGCCCAGACCAAGGGCGATGCGATCCCTGTGGATCTCGAGCCGCAGCTTGCGGCCTCACCGATCTGGCGCGTCATGGGGAGCCTCACGTTGTGAGAATTGCCTTTATCCTGAGCCCCTACTGCTACTACGCCAACATCTACAACGGCGTCATCGTCCAGGCCCAGTGCTGGCGCGACGCGCTGGTCGCGCTCGGCCACGAGGTGGAGCTGGTCCACCCGATGTCGCCCATCGCCTGGAAATCGTTCGATATCGTGCACCTGTTCCAGCACGGCAGCTGGTGCGGCCAACTGCTGGAGAGCCTGGCGCAGGACGGCGCGCACACGTTCTTCTCGCCGATCATCGACCCGCCCCGGCCCTATGGTCAGCTTGCCAAGCTGGTCTCGCTGGTGCCGTTCGAGCGCCTGCGCCTGCAGCAGAACCAGCGGATGCTGCGCCTGTATGGGGAGACCTGCCAACGCTTCCTCAGCCGTTCCGAGCACGAGAAGATCTCCCTCGAAGCGGTCGGCGTGCCGCCCGAGAAGATCATCAACGTGCCCATTTCCATGAGCAAGGACTGGGTGATCGACGACGCGGCGCTGAACCGCTATCCGCGTAACGGCGCGGTGCTCCACATCAGCCATCTCGCACAGCCGCGCAAGAACGTGCGCGCCCTGATCGAGGCCTCCATCGCAAAAGGCTTCCCGCTGCGCCTCGCCGGCTCGCTCAACGATGCGGCCTTCGCCAGCTGGCTCGAGGGGGTGCAGGCGGCGCATCCCCACATCACCTATCTCGGCCGGATCTCCGATGCCCAGATGGAGGAGGAGATGCTCTCCTGCTCGGTGTTCTGCCTGCCGAGCCTCTATGAGGGGGTCGGGCTGGTGGCGCTCGATGCCGGCTATTGCGGCGCCAATCTGGTGTCGAGCGTCGCCGGCGGCACGCGCGACTATCTCGGCGAGCACTCGGCCTATATCGATCCGCTCGACAAGGGCGCCCTGGGCGAGGCGATCATGAATGCCCTTGACGCGCCGCTGCCCAACGTGGCGGCGCATCGCCATGTCGCCGACAATTTCTCCAAGCTGGCCAGCGGCCGGAACCTCGAAGCGGCCTATGCCAGCGTGCTGTGACAGCGGCTGGGGTCGGGACCGCATGGACAGTCAGCTCGCCTCGAAGAGATCATTCCCATGAGCTTGCCGAAGGTGCTCCTCATCTCGTTCGCGCCCGACCATTCCTCGGGCGTGAACCGGGTTCACGACTGCGCCGGCGGAGCGTTCGCGCTCGAGGTCTATCAGAGCGCCACCGACAAGGTGAACGAGTCCCTCGCCTCGCGCGTCCTCTCGATGAAGCTGCCCCGGCTGTTCCTGCACCTGCTGCGGTCCGATGCGCAGGTGTTCTGGGCGTGGGGGCTCGATGCCTGCTTCATCGCCTCTTTCGCGACCGTGCTGCGGCCGGGGATCAAGCTCATCTGGGACATCACCGACATCAATCCGCGCCTGCTGTCGGACTCTTGGCGCGCGCGGCTGCTGCGCGCCATCGAGGGCCTGCTGCTGCGCCGGGCCGATTTGCTGCTGCTCACCTCGCCGGCCTTCTTCAGTGAATATTTCGAAGGGCGGATCGCACCGCAAAAGGTGGCGGTCATCGAGAACCTGCTGCCCGGCACTCCCCCCGTCGATTTCCCGCCGCCACCCGTCGGCGGCCCCTGCGTCATCGTCTATTCCGGCATCTTCCGCGCGCCGGTGGTGCTGAAGGTGCTGCGCGAGGTGGCCGAATCCATGCCCGGAGAGGTGGAGTTCCACCTGCACGGCTATCCGGACCGCTCCATCGAAGCCGGGGAGTTCGAGGCGCTGGTGTCGGGCTGCCCGGGCATCCATTTCCACGGCCGCTTCAAGCCGGCCGAGCTGCCGCAGATCTACGCCAAGGCCCACCTCGCCTGGGGCTTCCTCGATCCCGATGCCAACGACAACGAGCGCTGGCTGCTGACCAACCGGATCTACAACGGCGTGTCCTTCTCCCGGCCGGTGATCACCAATTCCGACACCTATTGCGGCACCGTGGTGGCCGAGCGGAAGATCGGCGCGACCTGCCACCTGTCCGCCGACGAGATCCGCGCCCTGCTGCGCGCGCTCATGGCCGACGGCCGTGCCCGCTACGAGGCGCTGCGGCGGGATATGCCGCCGCCCGCGACCGCCTTCCTGTCGGGCCACTACCGGGAGGTCATCGAGCAGCTGCTCGGAGCCTCGCACGGGCGCGACCACCCGGTCTCACCGCCCCGCGGCCAGGTCGAGAGCAGCTACCGCTGACA
>JAFIHR010000248.1 GCA_017849325.1 Xanthobacter autotrophicus
ATGGGCATGATCGGGCTCTATCGCGGCATCGTGCACGAGGCGCTGCTCATCGTGAACGACGTGGGCGCGGACCTGTGGGTGGTGGAAGGCGGGCGCGCCGGCCCCTTCGCCGAAACCTCGGCGGTGCCGTCCAATCTCGACCGCCGGGTGGAGGGGGTGCCGGGGGTCGCCGCGACCCGGCGGTTCATCCAGTACAACCAGCAATATACGATCGACGGCAAGCCGGTCCGGCTGGCCGTGACCGGCATCGATTATCCGCGCGACTCGGGCAGCTGGCTCCCGCTCATCGCCGGCCGGCTGTTCCGCTCCACCCGCTACGAGGCCATCGCCGACCAGTCCACCGGCCTCATCGTCGGCGACGTCATCCGCCTCGGCCACGACGACTACGCCGTGGTGGGCCTCACCAAGGGGCAGGTGGACATGGGCGGCGACGGCATGTTCTTCGTCACCATCCCCGATGCCCAGGCGATCAATCGGGTGCTGCCGTCGGAAGCCGTGCTGCTCAACCGCCTGGCCAAGGGCCGCTCGCGCATGGGCCTCGGCGACGGCGGCGCCATCGGCGCGGTGATGGTGGAGCTGAAGCCCAACGCCGACGTGAAGACGGTGCAGAATGCCATCAAGGCGTGGGGCGACGTGGAGGTGCTCACCAAGCAGGAAGAGCAGGAGATGATCCTCAACGGCCGGCTGAAGCGGCTGCGCGTCCAGATTCTCGCCTTCACCGCCATGACCCTGCTGGTGGCGGGCAGCATCATCTCCCTCACCATCTACATGCTGACGCTGGAGAAGCTGCACCAGATCGCGCTCCTCAAGCTGATCGGCGCCCGCGACCGGGTGATCGTCGGCCTCATCGTGCAGCAGGCGCTGTGGATCGGCGTCCTGGCCTTCCTGGTGGCTCTCGCCATCTCCTTCACCCTCTACCCCAACTTCCCGCGCACCGTGCTGCTGCTGGTCGACGACCTCGCCGGCATCGGCCTGGCGCTGTTCATCATCAGCCTGATCGCGAGCTGGTTCGCCATCCGCCGGGCGCTGGCGGTGCGGGCGCAGGAGGTGCTGGCGTGACCGCCGCTTATTGGCCCAGCCACGTGGTGATGGAGGTGCGCGACGCCTCCAAGACCTATCTGACCGGCCCCAACGAGGTGCACGCGCTCGCCGACATGACGCTCGCCCTGCGCGCCGGCGAGCTCACCGGCATCGTCGGCCCGAGCGGTTCCGGCAAGACCACCTTCCTGATGATCGCCGGCCTGCTGGAGCCGCCCACCACCGGCGAGGTGCGCTTCAAGGATCAGCTGATCGCCGACCCGGCCACGAAGCTCAACAGCCTGCGCGATTTCCGCCGCACCCATGTGGGCTTCATCTTCCAGAAGGCGAACCTCATCCCCTTCCTCACCGCGCTGGAGAACGTCCAGCTCGCGCTGGAGATCAACGACGCGCACCCCAAGGCGGCGCGGGCGCGGGCACGCGAGCTGCTCGCCCAGTTCGGCCTCGACCAGCGCGAGGACAACTACCCCTCCCAGCTCTCCGGCGGCGAGCAGCAGCGCGTCTCCATCGCCCGCGCCCTCGCCAACAATCCGGTGCTGCTGCTCGCCGACGAGCCGACCGCCGCCCTCGACGGCACCCGCGGCCGGCAGGTGATGGAGGCCTTCCGGACCCTGGCCGACGAGCAGCGCGTGGCGGTGTGCGTGGTGACCCACGATCCGCGCTGGTCGGACATCTTCGACCGCATCGTCGAGATGAGCGACGGCCGCATGACGGCGGCAAAGCCCGGCGGCGCCCAGGCGAGCCGCCTCAAGCTCTAGGGCGCGGGGCGATGGCGCCGGATCTTAGGCATGGCACCGGGGCCGACCCCGCCGCGGGGCCGGCCGGGCGCGGGGCGGAACGCCCTTGCGCGACACCTCCTCCCGCTTCGCAGGCCGCGCCGGAAAGGTGGGATGGCGCGGCCGTTCACCCCCTCCCCTCGGGCCTTGAAGGGGTCGCCCTCCATCTCGTGCCGATCCCCGCCGACGGCGCCGCCCTCGACGCGGCGCGGGCCGATCTCTCCGCCGGGGAGCAGGCGCGGGCCGGCCGTTTCCTGAACGCCGAAGAGCGCGCCCGCTTCACCATCGCCCGCGCGGCGCTGCGCCGGCTGCTGGGCGAGGCTCTGGAGATGGCGCCCGGGCGCGTGCGGCTCGCTTCCACGCCGGCGGGAAAGCCGATCCTGCCGGATTGCCCGGAGCTCCACTTCAGCGTCTCCCATGCCGGCGGCTTCGCCCTCATCGGCCTTACCCGCGCCGGGGCGCTCGGGGTCGATCTGGAGCGGGAACGCACGGATTTCGACGAGATGGGCATCGCCCGCGCCCGCTTCGCGCCGGACGAGGTGGCCGCCCTCGCCACCCTGCCGCTGGCGGAGCGGAGGCGCACCTTCTACGCGCTCTGGACCACCAAGGAGGCGCTCGCCAAGGCCAGCGGCGTCGGCATCGGGGCGCATAATCCGCATGTGGCGCCCGCCCTCTGGCCGGCGCTGATGGCGGCGGACGCCGCGCCCGGCCCGGCACTCGCCGTCGGCGCCAGCCGCGTCGTCCGCCTCCCTGCCCCCACCGGCTATGCGGCCGCGCTCGCGCTCGGCGCGCCAAAGGGTGTGGGCGACCGTTGACCCGGCCGGGCTGGCCGCCGAGACCAGCCGATGGGTGCCAAGGCGCGGCGTGGACCCTCTCCGGGCTCCCATCCGGCGCGGATGTGATCGCCCGGCTCTTGCGCCGCAGCATGACATGCTCTAGCAAGCTCGGCCCTTCCGCCCCCGCACCATGCAAGGAGGTCCCATGACCGCCTGCGGCCTCGATTTCGGCACCTCCAACACCACCCTCGGCTTCGTCGGCGGGGGCGGACCGCGCCTTGCCGCCCTGGAAGGCGAAGCCGATACCCTGCCGAGCGCCATCTTCTTCCCCTTCGCCGGCGCGCCCCTGGTAGGCCGCGCGGCGATGGAAGCCTATGTCTCCGGCCAGCAGGGGCGGCTGATGCGGGCGCTGAAATCGGTGCTCGGCACGGCGCTGGTGGACGAGACCACGCCGGTCGGCCGCCAGCGGCTGAGCTTCAAAGCGGTGATCGCCGCCTTCCTCGCCGCGGTGAAGGCGCGGGGCGAGACGGCGGCCGGCGGCGCGCTAACGCAGGTGGTGCTCGGCCGCCCGGTGCATTTCGTCGATGCCGACCCCGCCGGCGATGCCCGCGCCGAGGGCGTGCTCGGTGCCATCGCCCGCGACATCGGCTTTGCCGACATCTCCTTCCAGTTCGAGCCCATCGCCGCGAGCCTCGACTACGAGCGTCAGGTGGCGGGCGAGGAGCTGGCGCTGATCGCCGACATCGGCGGCGGCACCTCCGACTTCTCCATCGTACGCATCGCCCGCGGCCACGCGGGACAGGCGGACCGCTCCTCCGACATCCTGGCCAACGAGGGCGTGCGGGTGGGGGGAACGGACTTCGACCGCCAGCTCTCGCTGTCCGTGGTCATGCCCCTGCTCGGCCACGGCAGCCCGCTGAAGCGCAAGGGCCTGTCCATGCCGGTGGGGCTCTATCAGGACCTCGCCACCTGGTCCGCCATCAACCGGCTCTATGACGGCAAGACCGCCCGCACCATCCGGGAGCTGGAGCGCGAGGCCGCCCATCCCGATCTCGTCTCGCGCCTCGCCCGGGCGGTGGAGGACGAGCGCGGCCACGCCCTCGCGCTCGACGTGGAGGCGGCGAAGATCCGCGTGGCGGAGGACGGCGAGACCGAGCTCGATCTCGCCGTGCTGGAGGCCGGTCTCTCCGTGGGCATCGCCCATGGGGATCTCGTCGCCCACACCGGCCTTCTGGCCGAGCGCATCGCCGGCAAGATCGCCTCCTGCCTCGCCGCCGCCGGCCTCAAGGCCGATGCCATCGACGCTTTGTTCCTCACCGGCGGCTCGACCCGGCTCAGCCATGTGCGCGCGGCGATCTGCGCCTGCGTACCCCAGGCGCGGGTGATCGAGGGCGACACCTTCGGCTCGGTGGGCACCGGCCTCGCCATCGAGGCGCAGCGGCGCTACGGCTGAGACCGGAGCGTCCGGCGGCGCCTCTAGGCCGGGCCGCCGTCCGCCTTCACGAAAGCGGCGAACGGCTCCGCATAGTCCGGGTGCCAGCGCGACAAGGGCGGGCGGTTCTCCACGATGTCGCCGGCGGCCCACAGAATGCGCCGCGCGTCGAGGGCGCGGGTCACGTCGTTGTCCGGGCAGAGGATGTAGAAGTCCCCGCTCGCGAGGCGCTGCAGCAGGAAATCCACCGTCTCCTCGGCGCTCCAGGCGCCGGCCGGCTTCTCCACCCGGCCGCGGGCGGTGAGCCGGGTGAACACGAAGCCGGGGATGAAGAGGTGCGCGGTGATCGCGCAACCGGGCCGGTTGCGCAGGTCGTGCTGCAGGGCCTCGGTGAACACCTTCACGCCCGCCTTCGCGACGTTGTAGGCCGGATCGCCCGGCGGCGTGGTGATGCCCTGCTTCGAGCCGGTATTGATGACGAGGCCCGGCCGGCCGCGCTCCAGCATGCCGGGCAGGAACACCTGGGTGCCGTGGATGACGCCCATGAGGTTGACGCCCAGCACCCGCTCCCAATTCTCCGCCGGGCCGAGGATGGTGCTGCCCGGCTGCACGCCGGCATTGTTCATCAGCACGTCGGCCCCGCCGAGGCGCTCGGTGACGGCGCGCTCCAGCGCCTGAAGGTCCTCGAGGCGGGAGACGTCGGTGGCGATGGCGAGCAGCTGCGCGCCGCCGGTGGCGAGCGGCCTGAGGGCCGCCTCGGCCGCGTCGAGCCCGGCGCCGCCCAAGTCGGCGATCACCACCGTGAGGCCGAGGCCGAGGAAGCGCTGCGCCGCGGCGAGGCCGAGGCCCGAGGCGCCGCCGGTGACGACCGCCACCGCGCCGGGTTTCAGGACCGGATGGGACATCAGTGAGCCTTTCCGTAGCAGGAGGGTTGCCCCCCTTTAGCCCATTGCGCGCCGCCCCGCGCCGACGGCGGGGCATCACCGTCCTGACGATCCCGCGAGCGGACCCGGGGTCAGCGCCGGCGGGTCGCCACCAGTGCGCCGCCGACGATGAGCAGGCAGGCGAGCGCCAGCGTCCAGCTCGGCGCGGCGAAGCCTCCCGCCACGAGGAGCGCGGTGGAGAGCACCGGCGCGGCATAGGACGCGACGCCGAGGAAGCGTACGTCGCCCTGCTTCATGCCGATGTCCCAGGCGTAGAAGGCGAGCCCCACCGGCCCGGCGCCGAGCGCGATCACCGCGCCCCATTGCAGCGCGCCTGCGGGCCAGACGGTTTCCTCCAGCGCCAGATGGCCGATGCCGGCGAGCAGCGCCGTGCCGAGGCAGAAGCCCGCCACCGCCTGGGTCGGCACGTCGGCGAAACGGCGCGAGGCCACCGAATAGCCGGCCCAGATGAAGGCCGCCGCGAAGGCCGCGAGATAGCCCGGCAGGAACCGCGGCTCGACCCCCGAGAACCCGCCCTTGCCGAGCAGCAGCACCACCGTTCCCGCAAAGCCCATGAGCGCGCCCATGATGTGCGCCGGCCTCAGCCCGCCGCCCGGCAGGCTGGCGGAGAACAGCACGATGAGCAGCGGCCAGAGGTAGTTGATGAGCCCGGCCTCGGCCGGCGGCGCCAGCTTGAGAGCGGCGAAATAGAGGAAGTGATAGCCGAACAGCCCGCCGATGCCGTGAAGGTACGCGAGCGGGCGCTGGACCAGCACGCCAATCCCCGGCCCGGCCAGTGCCGCGACGAGTCCCACGAGGCCACCGATAAGGAAGGTGAGCGCGGTGAGCAGCAAGGGCGGCACCGCGCCGGTCAGCGCGGTGAACAGCGCCAGCGTCGCCCACAAAGCGATGGCGAGGAGGCCGATGCGCGTCGCGGTCTGTGCGGTCATGGGCGCTCGCGCTCTTCCGGGTCATCGGCGCGAGGGCGCCGGCGGGGTTATCGGCGCCAGGCGCCG
>JAFIHR010000249.1 GCA_017849325.1 Xanthobacter autotrophicus
GAAGGCCATCGCCGACGACATCAAGGATGTCTTCGCCGAGGCCAAGGCCAACGGTTTCGACGTGAAGGCGCTGCGCACCATCCTGAAGATCCGCAAGGAGGACGCCGACGACCGGCGCGAGCACGAGGCCATCGTCGAGCTCTACCTTCAGGCGCTGGGCATCATGGTCTGAGGGCGCCCGTCCGGCGCCGCGTGCGCGGCGGCGCCGACACCGCGCGTCCGGCCGGCGCGCCGGTTCCGAAAGCTAAGGGGCGGCCTCGCCGGTCAGGCGGGCTCCGCCTGGCCCGATCCGGGGGTCACAGCCTCTGGGCGAAGGCCTGGGCGCGGAAGACGTAGGTCGGCAGCTCAGCCACGGCGGGGCCGGCGAAGCGTCCGGTCTTCAGGCCGAAGCTGGCATCCTGCGAGAAATTGTAGGCCACCACCTCACGCGGCGCGGTAACGAAGCCGGCGAAGATGCGCAGCTCCGGCTCGCGCAGGAACAGCGCGCCGTCGAGGCTCGGGGCCAGGAACAGCCGGCCGAAGGTGATCCGCGCTTCGGCGGTCTGCTGGGCGATCTGCTTGGCGGTGGGCTGGGAGGCGCGATGCGCCACCTGCTGGGGCGCCCGTGCCGGCAGCGGCGCGGCTCCCCCGTCCCGGCCGCGCAGCCGTGCCAGGGCGCCGACCGCGGACGGCGGCCGGTCGGATTCATCCTCGACAGCACCGGAGGTGGCGATGCGCACGTCCTCGCTCAGGTCGCGCGGATCGCCCGCGCTGGCATAGCCGAGGGCGGTGGCGCGGGTCTGTGCGCGTCCGCCGGCGGTCTCGCCGGTGCCGCGGGTGATGACCGAGGGCAGGGGAACGCCGGCAAGGCTCGCGACCTGGGTGCGGCTGCCGACCGCGGTCAGGCTCTGCGCCAGCTCGCCGGGGCGCTGACGCGGCAGTGGCATGGCGGGAAGCGGGGCGGAGGCGATCTGGGCGGTGGCGAGGGCGCCGGCGGCTGTTTCGCCGGGACGGGGCGCGGGCAGCGGCGAGGCGCTGGCCGGCGCCGCGCTGTTGGACGCCTCGGTCCGGGGCGCGCCGGCCTCGTCGTCGGCCGCGGCGACGGTGGTCTCGGCGGCGCCGGACTCCTCGTCGTCATCCTTCTTGCCGAACAGCTTGGACAGGAAGTTCTTGCCCGAACCGGCCGAGGCCACCGCCACGCCGGCATCGGACGAGCGGGACCGGATCTCCGCCAGCGCCTCGTTGTAATGGGCCAGCGGCCGGCCGTCGGAGGGGACGTGCACGGTCTTGCCGTCGGGGAAGACGCGGGCGAGCTGATCGTGGGTCATGCGCGGCCAGTGGCGCACGTTGCCGGTGTCCATATGCACGAACGGCGAGCCGGAGGTGGGATAGAAGCCCACGCCGCCGCGCTGCAGCCGCAGGCCGGCCACGCGCAAATCGGAAAGCTGCACCCCGGGGATGTAGAAATCCATCGCCTTGCCCAGCATGTGCTGGGAGAATTTGGCGACGCCGTTGCTGCGCGAGCGCAGCAGGGCGTTGGTCTCGGGCGAGCGGAACGAGCTGACGATCTGGATCGGCGCCTTGGCGTCGGTCTCGCGATAGACCTCCCAGACGATGTCGAAGAGGTGGGGATCCATCTTCGTCTGCTTCTGGTTGCGCCAGTCGCGCAGGAAATAGTTCAGCTTCTCCAGCACCGCCGGGTCGTAGCGGCCGTCCTTCTTGAAGGTGAAGGTGCCGTCCTCGCCGCTATGGGTGTGGTGGAAGGTCAGGGTCCGGGTGTCGCCGTTGGCGACCGCATTCTGCAGCGAGGTGGTGCCCAGCAGCACCAGGGTCGCGCCGATGCCGACCGATCGCAGATGCCGCAGCGCGCGAAGGGTGCGGTGCGGACCGGCGGCGGCCTGGCCGGCGCGGCGGGGGGACGAATATGAAAAGCTGCAGATACGCAATGGCTCGAACCCGAGGCTCAGAACAGAATTGCGCCCCGGCTGTTGCCGCGACACAGCGCTAGCGGAGTCTTGTCGGGTTCGGTTAAGGGCGGGTTTACGCCCGGCGCCCCGTAATCAAGTCCAGGTGAAGGACAGGGCTAACCGGCGAAAATGGCAAAAACGTGCTTGTTCCCGGCGGCCGATCACGAAACCGGCACCGGGACGGAAAAGTTTTTGCGATGCAGCAGGAGGTGAGCCCCAATATTCGCCGATCGTGGTGCAATAATGGCCACGCTTGAGCTTGCCGCTGCGTTTGATGTCTTCCGGCGGACTGAAGGGCGCGCGGGAGCGTCCGCGCGCCATAACTTGCTACCGCTTGCGGGTCGAGGTGCCCTCCGCCACCCGGCGCTGGCCGGAGAGGCCGAGCAGCGCCTTCACCCGGGCGTTGATGCCGTAGATGTCCTCAAGCACCCGCACCTTGCCCTGCTCGTCCACCACGGTGGTGAAATAGGTGACGTGCACCGGCAGGCGGTCCTTCAGGTTGATGTAGCGCTCGCTGCCGCCGAGCAGCTTGCCGATGCGCTTCTCGGTCCAGCCGTCGTCGGGCAGGCCCATCTGGAACACCACCTCGCCGAACTTCAGCGGGTCCTGCACCCGCATGCAGCCGTGGCTGTAGGCACGCCGCGCGTTGGCGAACAGCGAGCGCGACGGGGTGTCGTGCAGGTACACCGCGTGGTCGTTGGGGAACATGAACTTGATGCGGCCCAGCGCATTGCGCTCGCCCGGGGGCTGGCGGAAGCTGTAGCTGCCGTCGCGGTTGCGCTTGGCCTCGATGCCCTGGCGGGCGAGGGCGCCCGGATTGCTGCGCAGCAGCGGCATCATCTCCTTCTTGGCGATGCTCGGCGGGATGTTCCACGCCGGGTTCACCACCACATATTCCATCTCGTGGGAGAGCAGCGGGGTGGGGGTCTCCGGCTTGCCCACCACCACGCGGGTCTCATAGACCTCGCTCGGGCCGTCGAAGATCCGCACCAGATATTCGGGGATGTTCACCATCACCCGCTTCTCGCCGAGATCGCGCGGCAGCCAGCGCCAGCGCTCCATGTTGGCGATGATGTCGGCGGTGAGCGTGCCGCCGCCCTGGCCCGCTTCCCGGTTGAGGGAGGCGAGGGTGCCGCTGCCGATGACGCCGTCGGGCGTGCTGCCCGAGGCTTCCTGGAAGGCCTTCACCGCCGCCACCAGCGCCGGGTCGTAGCTGTGGTCGTCGGCTGCGCCGGTGAGGCCGAGGCGGGTGCGCAGCGCCGGAACGCGGGCATCGGTGGCGCCGGGCTTCAGCAGCGGGCCGGCGGGAATGGCCACGATCACCGGCGTGGTCTGCCCGGCGGTCTCGGCGAGCTTGGCCTTCAGCGCCTTGTAGCCCGGATGGGGGGGATTGTAGGCCTCCAGCGCGGCGTCGGCGTCCGGAGCGGCGGCGAGCGCCTCCAGCACGGCGAGCGGCGCGGGGATCTCCCGGGTCGGGGTCACCAGCTCGGAGATGCGGATCGGATTGAAGCGCCCCGCCTGGGCGTCACGGGCATAGGCGAGGGCGGCGCGGGCGAGGTCCAGCTCCGCCTTGGCCTGGGAGATGGGCGTGACCGGCGTGGCGGGCGTCGCCACCGCATAAGTCTCGGCGTCGAGCCCGTCCTCCCCGGCCTTGCCGAGACGGCGCAGCACGGCGGCGCCGCGGGCGCTGTAGCCGGTCTCGCTCACGAACACCGGCAGGTTCTGCCGCGCGCCGTAGAAGGCGGCGAGCGCCTCCTCCTCGGGATTGGCCTTCTTGGCCACCGGCTTGGCGGCGGCTGCCGGATCGACGGCTTCCGCCGGCGGAGCGAGCAGCGTGCCGATCTCGATCGCCACGGGCGCGAGCGGGCCGGTGGGCGGCTCGGCGGCGACGGCGGGCGCGGTGGCCGGGGCCGCATCGGCCGGAGAGATGTCCGCCGGGGCGGCATCGATGGGCGGGACGATCTCGGGCGTCTCCGGGCGGCTCACGTCCGCCGGCGCGCTGGCCGGGCTGACGGTGGCCACCTGGGTGGGCGATGCGGCCTCGCCGTCGCCCGCCGCATCGGTGCCGCCGCGCATGGTCGCGACACCATGGTTCGCCTGGGCGGGCGCCACGCTGCCGGATTCTGTAGCGGCCTGAGTGGCCGCCGGCGCGTGGGCGGCCGGCGTATCGCCTGCGCCGTCGATGCCGCCGCGCGTCGCCACCGTCGCGGCCGGCGCGACGATCTCCGCCGGGGCCTGGTGCATCTCGACGGGGAGGACGGCTGCCGCCGGCTCCGGAACGGTGGCCGACCGCGCGGCGGTGGTTGCGGGGGAAACGGTCTCGGCCGTGCCCATGCCCGCGTTGCCGGTCACCGGCGTCGCGGCATCTTCGGCAAAGGCCATGCTGCCCGCCGACAGGGCGGCCAGCCAGATGCCGAGCACGCCCACGCCCGCAAGGCGGGACAAGCCCGCGCGGGCCGGACGCTGCGCGGCCGGGCCGGGGCCCGCCTGTCCGTCCATGTTGAATTCAAATGCTCCGGCCTGGCGCGCCCCCGCGCCTGCTGCCCCGCAATCGCCGCGCGCCGCCGACATCGTCCGAGCCGCGATGCCGTGTTTGCTGCGTCCCCCATCCCGCATGGGACTCTCCATTCATGCCACCCGACTGTGTTACCTGCCGCGTTGCGAAATGAGGATCAACTCACAAGCCTGAGCGCCGCTGCGGTTTTTTCGGGCTGTCACTCAGCGGCAACAAAAGCGGGGGCGTAAGGTTCCGGCGCGGGTGGGTCGAGGGCGGCGAGTTTGCGGTAGAGGGTGGAGCGGCCGATGCCGAGGTGGCGGGCCGCCTCGCTCATGTGGCCGCCGTAGAAGGAGAGGGCAAAGCGGATCGCCTCCGCCTCGATGGC
>JAFIHR010000250.1 GCA_017849325.1 Xanthobacter autotrophicus
CTGCTCCCAAAGCAGATGCGCTACCAGGCTGCGCTATGCTCCGACGCAAGGAAAGATGGCGCCGTTCCTACATTTTCGCCAGCCCTCCCGCAAGGGGGCGCGCGGATTTCGGCGCGCAGGCAGAACGCGGCAGCATCGCTTCGACCGGGAGAGCGCGTGGCAAGGCCAGGGCCGGGCCGCCGTCACCCAGTGACCAGCGCAGGGCGACGCAATCCAACGTCAGCCGGCCCTGAAGGCCGCGATAATCCTAGGAACCGCCGGCGCCGGACGGCGCAGCTTCGCGCTGAAATGCGATGGGGCATTTCTTCTGGATGGACACCTGCTCCATAGTCTCCATCTCGCCCTTGAGGCGCGCCAGCTCCGCGGTCTGCGCGTCATCGCCGCCCACAAGAAAGGCCGCCGGCCAGAAGACGACGACAGCAACCGTCGTGGCAACGGCATCGCTGGTCGCTTTGTTGTTCTGAACACCCGTCAGAGTTACGGCGCGCGTGGAAATACGCTCCGCCTCCTGAGCCAGTTGCGTACAATTATAGCTTTGATAATTCAGCGGAGAAACATAGCTCGCCGTGACCTTTTCGGCGGATTTTGCACATCCGGCAACACAGGCGGCCCCAATGATCGCAAATAGAACCTTCTGGTACATCGCCTCCCCCTCGCGCACCTCCGCATTTATCAAAGGTTGTATTGATAGGCAAACACATTCTTAAAGATGTAGCGCGCCGAACCTCATCCGGGGCGTGCAGCGCCATGCCGCGCCGCGCGCAACCGCCCCACGGGGGCCAAAGGGAAAATTCCCGCAAGGGGATGTGCGGCTCCGGTCAAGGTGGGATTATAAGGGCGCGCCCTCCGCCCTCGCGCGACGGGCATTCATTTGATCGCGCCTCTCCCACCGCCCTCGCGGCGCGCGCATTTCCGGGAGCGGCGCCCATTGAGGTGAGGACCATGGCGGAGAGTATCGGCTCGTTCCAGGTGAAGAGCATCAACGCACCCGTGGCCAACGAGCACAAGGCGCGGCTCACCTTCCAGACCAGCGAAGGGCAGGACATCTCGCTCACCTTCAATGCGGATATCCTGCGCCAGTTCGCGGTGATGCTCGGCCAGCTCTCCATGGCGCAGGAGGAACGCCGCACCGGCGAGGCCACCCCCGTGCAGGTGGACCTGAAGGTGGACCGTTTCACCATGCGCCGGGTGCCGGACTCCTCCGACGTCCTCCTGATGATCGGCACCGATGACCGCACCACCTATCGGTTCCGGCTCGATCGCACCCACCAGTCGCTCATCAAGAAGGAGCTGTACTGAGTCGCGCCGCGCCACCGGATGGCGGAAGCGGCCGCGGCATAACCCCGTCCGGCGGAGCCGTCCGGGGCAGCGACACGCGCGAAGAAACCGGCCCGGTGCAAGGGTTTGCCCGCCAGCGATCGCCAAAAGTCTCAGGCCCGTCCCGGCCTTTGGCCTTGACGCGCTGCAGCATTCCTGTCATCGAGCCGGCCACGGGGAGTAGCCACCGCCTCAGGGCGGGAGCGTGCCAACATACTCGCGGTCCGCCGCGTGGTGCGCTCAGCCGGATCATCCGGCCCGGCAAGACCGTGGTGAGACCCGCCCCAGGTGCGGTCCGCCCGGCTTCCGGCTCTGAAGAAGGCGCGCTCCCTTGTCGCTTGCTGCCCTGACCATTCTCGCATTCAGCATGTCCATCGACGCCTGGGTGGCGTCCGTCGGCCGCGGTGCCGGCATGGTCCGCCCGCGCCTGGTGGATGCGGTGCGCACCGGCGCCGTGTTCGGCTGCGTCGAGATGGTCACCCCGCTCATCGGCTGGGCCGCCGGCGTCGCCGCCAGCGCCTACGTGCGCGAGGTGGACCACTGGATCGCTTTCGGCCTGCTGCTGGCAGTGGGCGGGCGCATGACCTTCCACGCCCTGCGCCGCTCGGAGGACGAGCCGCCCGTGAGCGGCCGCCGCTCGCTGCTGATGCTGCTGGCCACCGCGGTGGGAACCAGCATCGACGCCATGGCGGTGGGCGTCTCCCTCGCCTTTCTCGACGTGAACATCGTCATGGTGGCGGTCGCCATCGGGCTTGCCACCTTCGTCATGTCCACCGGCGGCGTCCTGACGGGCCGGTTCATCGGCGAGCGCTGGGGCCGCCTGGCGGAAGTCACCGGCGGTCTGGTGCTGATGGGTCTCGGCACCTACATCCTCGCCACCCACCTCGCCGGATAACGGACGCACGCGCCGCGCCGGAGGCGCGACCGTTCCTAGTGCCTGGTCTTGCCGAAGAGGTCGTGGGACACATGGTCGCCGGGCGCGATGCCGAGCTGCGCCGCGGCGCCGCCGGCGATCTCCAGCACGGCGCGCACCGGTTCCCCCGAAGAGATGGTCTGGGTGGACAGCGGCGTCGTCATCTCGGCGATGCGCGCGATGGTGCCGTCCGAGCGGATGAACAGCATGTCGAGCGGGATGTAGGTGTTCTTCATCCACATGAAGACCGGCTGGTCCTCCTCGAAATCGAACAGCATGCCCTGCCGATCCGGCAGGGAGGTGCGGAACATCAGCCCGCTGCTGCGCGTCTCGGGGGTGCGCGCCACCTCGACCTCGAGCACCACCACGCCCTTCTGGGTGGCAATCTCCAGCGGCTCGAACTCAGCCGCCGCGCGGCCCGCCACGGCGGTGAAAATGCTGAGGGCGGCGAGCGCCGCCAATGTGAGACCGCCGAGGCGCGCGAGACGTCCCACCGCGTGGGCCAGATGCCGCGCGCCGCGCATCGCTGCACGCGCCGGTGAGGCCGGCAAGGCCGCAGAAGAATGCATGATCAGTGGTTCCCACCCGTGCCGGAATCGGCCTTCACCTCGGCCGCCATGCGCCCCTTGTCGCTGTCGCCGTAGCGCACCATCACGCTCTGGCCGGGGCGCAGCTCCGTGAGGCCGTGACGGCGCAGGGTCTCCATATGGACGAAGATGTCCGGCGTGCCGTCGCCCTGGGTCAGGAAGCCGAAGCCGCGCAGGCGGTTGAACCATTTCACGGTAGCCCGCTCGAAGCCGCTGGAGGGCTCGACGGTGGCCCGCGGCGGCCCGGCCGGCGCCATCGGCTGCACGGCTGTGGATAAGTCCAGCGAGAGCACCCGGAAGGCCTGCAGCCCCTTGGCGCGGCGCACCGCCTCACACACCACGCGCGCGCCCTCGATGGCGGTCTGGAAGCCATCGCGGCGCAGGCAGGTGACGTGCACCAGCACGTCCGGCCCGCCCTCGTCGGGGACGATGAAGCCGTAGCCCTTGGCCGCGTCGAACCATTTGATGGCGCCGGAAATCTCGACAAGCCCCCCCGGCTCGTCGCTCCCGTCGTTCGTCGGGTTCTCGGGCGTGCGCCCCAACCCCAGTGCGTCAGACCCCATGACTTCCCCGACCCCACGCGCACAGGAACTCTCTTCCGCGTCGGCGCAAGATAGCAAGTCGCGTTCGCTTCGCCCACCCTTTTGGGGTGGGCTTTCACGCATCGGTGGCAAACGGCGCGAGCACGTCACCGATCTCCGCATGGCAGACCAGATCGGCCATGGAATCGAACTCGGTGGGCTCGCGGTTGAGAATGACGAGCTTGGCGCCCAGCGTCTTGGCCTGGAGCGGAAATCCGGCCGCCGGGAACACCACCAGCGAGGAGCCGATCACGATGAAGAGATCGGACTCCTTGGTAAAGCGGTCGGCCCGCATCATCTCGCGCTCGGGCATCGACTGCCCGAAGGAGATGGTCGCCGCCTTGATCGGCCCGCCGCACCGGGGGCAGTCCGGCGCGATGCCGCCCGACGCCTCGAAGCGCTCGCGCACCCAGTCGAGCTCGTAGCGGGTGCCGCACTCGAGGCAGGTGGCGTAGGTGCCGTTGCCGTGCAGCTCCACCAGCGCCTCGTCGGCGACGCCGGACGCCTGGTGCAGGCCGTCGATATTCTGGGTGATGACCCCCTTCAGCCGGCCGCGGGTGAGGAGGTTGGCGAGCGCCTTGTGGCCGCGCCCGGGGCGGGCGTTGGCGAATGCCTCCTCCATGTTGAACTTGCGCCGCCATGCCTCGTTGCGCGCCTCCTTGTGGGCGCAGAAGACATCGAAGGAAATGGGCTGGTTCTTGGTCCAAAGCCCGCCCGGCGAGCGGAAATCAGGGATGCCGCATTCGGTGGAGATGCCCGCCCCGGTGAAGGCGACGGCGAACTCCGCCTCGTCGAGAAGTTCCGCAAGACGCGCGCGCGTCCCCTTGAGATCGGTGTCGAAAATCATACCTGAGCAACGCCGGCCTCCCGGCGCTCTTCCCTTTTCAGCAGCGAGAGCCTCGCCATGCGCTATCTGCACACCATGGTCCGTGTGACCGACGTCGACAAGTCGCTGGATTTCTACTGCAACAAGCTGGGGCTCAAGGAGGTCCGCCGCAAGGACTACCCCCAGGGCCGCTTCACGCTGATCTTCCTCGCGCCTCCCGGCCAGGAAGGCGTCGCCGAGGTGGAGCTCACCCACAACTGGGATCCCGAGCCTTATGGCGAGGGCCGCAATTTCGGCCATCTCGCCTTCGAGGTGGACGACATCTACGCCACCTGCGAGCGCCTGATGGCGGGCGGCGTGACCATCAACCGGCCGCCGCGCGACGGCTACATGGCCTTCGTGCGCTCGCCGGACAACGTCTCGGTGGAGCTGCTGCAGAAGGGCGGCCCCAAGGCGCCGGCCGAGCCCTGGAGCTCCATGGCGAACACCGGCAACTGGTGAGCCGCGGCGCGGGCGTCTTCGGCATGCGTGTTCCCGAAACGGGCACCCATGCCGGAAGCGGAATGCGCCGCAGGGCTCGTCCCGGTTCGCGCCGGTGCAGGCTGGAATGGGCACCGTCTCCGCACGCTCCGCATGGGCGACGGGCGAAGCGCTCCATCCACCGGATCCTGCGCCGCCTATGGAAAAGATGCCGGCAGCGCTTGCGGGCGCCCTTCCCCGCTCCTATAAGGACGCGCGCTGAACGCGCCCTTCGTCTATCGGTTAGGACGCCACCCTTTCACGGTGGAGAGAGGGGTTCGACTCCCCTAGGGCGCGCCA
>JAFIHR010000251.1 GCA_017849325.1 Xanthobacter autotrophicus
ATGAGCAGCGCCGCCTCCGCATCCCCCACGGGGCGCACCGGCCGGCGGGTGACGCCGGTGGTCTCCAGCGCCATGAACTCGCGCGCCGCGATGGCCTTGCGCAACTCCATGGGCGAGGCGACCACCGCATCCGGCAGCGTGCGCTTCTTCAGCCAGACGCCAACGGCTGCATGGCCCTCGAACATCAGCAGCACCGGATTGAGCCCCGCACCCTCGAACAGGGCGGCGAACAGCAGCGCGCTGTCGAGGCAGGTGGCCAGCCCGGTGGAGGCGATGACCGAGGGGCGACGCACCTTCTGGCCGCGCAGCTCGAAGCTGGCGGGCGGCTCGGCATAATGCAGGTCCCGCTCCGCCACCGTGGCATAGAGCGCCGCCACCATGAGCCGCACCCGGGCCGGATCGCCGCTCTGGTAGCCGTCGAGGCCCGGCGGGAAGCCGTGCTTGGCGAGCTTCTCGGAGGCCCCCCGCAGCAGCGGCGCGACCGCCGGATCGTTGGGCATGACGAAGGCCGGCAGGAGCTGGGCCATGTCGGCCACCCCGCCCCATTCGTCCCGCGCCAGAAGGCGCACCGGATGGCGCGCCTCGGCGAGGATGCGCCCGCCGTTCGGCCCGCCTTTGGGCGCGCCCTGGCGCAGCACCAGACGGACCTCGCCGCGCTCGGCCTCGTCGAGGCCGGCGAGATAGGCGGGATCGAGCTCCAGCCGGCGGTCGGAGGCAGCCAGTTCGTCGCCGGGCAGCAGCCGGTCGATGTTCCACACTCGGGGCCGCAGGAAAGGCGGAACGGCCGCAAGCTCCAGCCGGCAGCCCTCGAAGGTGGCGCGGGTGCCATTGACAAGGGTGAGCGCGCGCAGCACCGGCACCGCGTTCTGGTACGAGGCATAGCTGAACGCGCCGGCGACGTCGGCGACGATCCTCACTCCCGGCGGCGCGCCTTGAGCGTCTTGTTCCGCGGCCCCTGCCCCCACGATCGGCTCCTCGACCCAAAGAAACCGGAGATTAGCCCCTAGCTATTTCGCGCCGCAACCTCCGCTGGCACGGGACGTGTCCATGATTTCGCCCCGCCGGCCCAATCGGGTGGAGGTGGGGGGCGTCGGTCATGTCGCTGCGTCATTACCATTGCCCTGGGCGGAAATACCCTCATGGGTTGTATGGGGCAGCGCCTGCTGGGCCGGCACGGCGTCGGACCGGCGCCGCGGGGCGATCGGCGGACAGCTCCGTGAGGTGCCGCCGCGCGCGGTCCGAACGGTTGCGGACGCCCGGAGGTGGGGCGAAAGTCCCATGTCGCCTGTGGTGCGGCCAGGGGCGTCTCCCCGTCCGCCGCGCCCCGAGAGGAGGACCGCTGATGCCGGCCATCGCCAACAGGATGTTCGAGGAGATCCACCCCGGCGACAGCGCCTCGGCGACGCGGTCGGTGCAGCCGTCCGACGCCCGTGCCTGGGCCAACGCCTTCGGCGATGCCGGCCCGCTGGCGGGCACCGGCAACGGACAGGCGGCCGCCGGCATCGTCTCCTCCCTGTTCGCGGCGCTGGTGGGCACGGCGCTTCCGGGGCCGGGCAGCCTCATCCGCTCGCTCGCCCTGGAGATGAAGGCGCCGCTTCCCGACGCGGCGCTGCTCACCACCACCCTCACCGTGCGCGAGACCCGCGCCGCCGAACGCCTCGTCTGCCTCGATGGAATCTGCGCCGGACCGGGGGGCACCGAGCTTGCCACCGCGACCCTCCTGGTGGCGCCGCCTCTCGCGCCGGTGCGCGTCACGGTGCCCGAGCAGCGCCTCGACGACCTTCTGGAGCGCTGCCGGGGGCTGAAGCCCCTGCCGACGGCGGTGGTCCACCCGCTGAGCGCCGATTCCCTCGCCGGCGCGCTGGAGGCGGCGGCGCTGGGCCTCATCGTGCCGGTGCTGTTCGGGCCGGAGGCGCAGATCCGCCGGATCGCCGCGCAGGCCGGGCTCGACCTGTCCGGATGCACCCTCATCCCCACCGCGGACGAGGCGGATTCCGCCAGAAAGGCCGCGCTTGCCGCCGGCGCGGGGGAGGTCGCCGCGCTGATGAAGGGCAGCCTCCACACCGACGTCATGCTCCACGCCGCCATGCAGCACGAGGCGCGGCTCCTGACCGGCCGGCTGCTCAGCCATTGCGCGCTGTTCGCGGTGCCCACGTACGCCCGCCGGGTGGTGGTGACCGACGCCGCCCTCAACATCGCCCCCGACCTCGCCCAGAAGCGGGACATCTGCCAGAACGCCATCGGATTCGCCCGCGCGCTCGGCATCGCGACGCCGAAGGTGGCGGTGCTGGCGGCGGTGGAGATGGTGCAGATCAGGATGGCCGCCACCATGGACGCCGCCGTGCTGGCCAAGATGGCGCAGCGCGGCCAGATCGTCGGCGGCATCGTGGACGGTCCCCTCGATCTCGACGCGGCGGTGGATGCGCAGGCGGCGCGGGTGAAGCACATCACTTCGCCGGTGGCCGGCAGCGCCGACGTGCTGCTGGTGCCCAACATCGAGGCGGGCAACATGATCTACAAGAACCTCACCTTCATGGCCGATGCGCAGATGGCGGGCCTCGTGGTGGGCGCCAAGGTGCCGATCATGCTGACGAGCCGCGCCGATGCCCCGCCGGCCCGGCGCTTCTCCGCCGCCACGGCGGTGCTCTATGCCGACGCGCTGGCCCGCGATCCGGCGGCCATCCAGCCCATGAACGTCGACTGAGGGCGCGGGCGGTCGATGCCGTCGCCGGGTTTCTCCCCCGGCGAGGCTGCCTTCAGGCGAAGGCCTCGGCGAGGAGATCGGTCATCTGGGTCCAGGAGCGGGTGTCAGCGGCCCTGTCGTAGCGCGCGAACTCGGGGCGCCCGCGCCGGTCCGCATCCGGATTGGTGAAGCTGTGCACCACCCCGCCGTAGAGCGTCATCTGCCAGTCCACCTTGCCGGCGCGCAGCATCTGCTCGAAGGCGAGGCGGTCCTCCGGCGGGATGGAGGGATCGTCGGCGCCGATCATCGCCAGCACCTTGCCTCTGATCTTCCCCCCGTCATGGGGCGCGCTCACCTTCAGCCCGCTGTGGAAGCCCACCGCCGCCTTGATGTCCGCGCCGGTCAGCGCCAGCTCGAACGCCATGGTGCCGCCGTAGCAGAAGCCGATGGCGGCGATGCGCGAGGCATCCACCTCCGGCCGGGCGGCAAGGAGCGCCAGCGGCTTCAGGACGCGCTCCTGCACATGGGACGGGTGCTTCCGCCACTCACCCAGAAGCGGCCCCACCTCGCCGCCTTCAATGATCTTCTCCCCGCCGTGCAGGTCGCAGGCGAGCGCCACATAGCCGAGCTCGGCGGCGATGCGCTCGGCCCGCGCCTTGCCGTGGGCGCCGAGCCCGAAGACCTCGGGAAACACCAGCACGGCGGGCCGCGGCTCGGTGGCGGCGGCGTCGAAGGCCAGATGGCCGGTCATGGCGAGGCCGTCGGCCTCATAGGGCAGGCTTTGGGTCTTCATGGGCTGTCTCCCGGGCGAAGCACGACCATAGGCGCGCCGCCGTCCGAGGGAAATGATCCCGCTGCGGCAGCCGGATGCGTAGCCCTCGCCGGCCGCTTGTGGTCAAGTGGCGCGATGCGGCGCAGCATTTCCGGCGCCCGCCCTGTTGAATACGAACGAGTCCCAAGCGATGCCCGTCGACCTCACCGGCCCCATCCGGCAATGGCTGCCCACCGCGATCTACGCCGGCGCCGCCCCTCACTTGCCGCGCATGGTGCTGGGCCGCCTGCCGGAGCCGGTCTCCATCTCCGTCGGCCGTGCCTTCAAGGGCTGGATCATCGAGAGCGACGCCGAGATGGCCGCCCTCGGGGCCGCGCTCGACCGGCCCATTCCCCAGCCCGAGCCGGGGCGGCTCAATTTCAAGTCGGGCCCCGACGCCACCTGCGCCGCCGCCTCCGAGGGCGCGCCCTTCATCGTGCTCCATGCGCCGCCGGTGCAGGGCTGGCCCTGGCTGGTGCTGACCGCTTTGCCGCCCGATGCCGGCCGGCGCACCAAGATCCAGCGCGACCGCTACATCTGGGAGACCCACGCCGGGGAGGACGACGCCCGCGCCGCCGTGGAGCGCCTGAAGGCGGAATGGCCGCAATGCGAGGTGCACCGGCCGCAGGCACAGCAGACCGCCACGAGCGGCGTCGTCATCTCCCTGCGCTGAGGGCGCGCTTGCCGGCGGGAACGCCCTCCGACCGGCGCGAAACCTGCATGGTCCGGCGCCGGAGCAGTCATTCACCCCATTGATTTTCGAGCGAGGCTTTCATGACGGACCCGACCGAACCGGCCCAGATCTCCACCGAGGCGCTGCAGCGCTGGCAGACCCTGGCGCCCGACACCCGCCTCGAGCTTGCCCTCACCAAGGCCGATCTCGACAATCTGCTGCTGGGGCTGCGCAACATCGTCATCGGTCAGAACGAGCTGGTGACCGCCGTCTCGGCCCACATCGCCCAGGACGGCGAGCAGGCCATCGAATCCATGATGTCGGCGGGCGACCTCTGCCGGATCTCGTTCGACAAGATCAACACCTTCATCAGCGCGGTGATGGCCGGCGCGACCCCCACGGACAAGGGCGCCGCCTGACGGCGCCCTCCCCCCTCGCTGCGGCCGGCGGCGTCAGTCGGCCTCCGCCTCGCTCTCGACGCCGAGCACCTTTTCCAGCACGCCCGCCGGATCGCCGTCCTTCATGAGGGCGGCGCCCATCATCACCGCCTTGGCGCCGGCCTTGGCCATGGCGTCGAGATCCTCCGCCGTGCCGAAACCGCCCTCCGCCACCACCAGCACCTTGTCGGCCGGGATGAGCGGGATCAGCTCGGCGCAGCGGCCCGGCACGAGATCGAAGGTGTGGATGTCGCGATTGGTGACGCAGATGAGGTCCGCCCCGCCGTCGAGCGCGAGCTGAAGCTCCTCCTTCGTGTGCACCTGCACCATGGGGTCGAGCGCCACCGCGCCGGCCCGCTGGCGGAACTCGGCGATGTGCTTGCCGATGATGCTGGCCGACAGCATGATCGCGTCGGCGCCCGACAGGCGCGCCTCCAGCATCTGGTACTGGTCGATGATGATGTCCTGCGCCAGGATCGGCAGGCCGACGGACTTCGCCACCGTGGAGAGGTCCGAATAGGAGCCCTGCCAGACCGTGCGCTCCACCGCCACCGACAGAGCCGTGGCGCCCACCGCCTCGAAATCCTCGGCCAGCTCCTTGTAGGGCACGGAGCGGCGGTAGGCCTTCTCCTCGAACGGGCTGCCGCCCTTCAGCTCGGCGATCACGCCGGGCCGCCCGGTGGCCCTGAACTTTGCGGCGAGCGCGCCGTGGAAGCCGCGGGTCATGGGGCATTCGCCGATCTGGCCCTGGGTCTGGCCGAGCGACCGCTTGGCCTTGGTCTTGTTC
>JAFIHR010000252.1 GCA_017849325.1 Xanthobacter autotrophicus
CACCTCGATGCGGGAGGCGCCGGCATCGAGCGCGTTCTCCATCAGCTCCTTCACCACGGCGGCCGGCCGCTCCACCACCTCGCCGGCGGCGATGCGGTCGATAAGGACAGGCGGCAGGCGGCGGATGGACATGGCGATGGAAGGCAGACCCGGTTGCAGCGAGGGGCCGCTGTGCCGGCCGGCCCTGGGCTCCGGCGACTCGCGGCCTGGAAACAGGCATTCTAGCGCGAAGCCGTGAGGGACGCGCGCGGAAGGGGAAGGGCGGGCCGCTTGTCCCCGGATTCCGGCCCCGACGCCCACGCCGGCACCGCGGACCGCCGCTGGCGAGACGCCCCTGCGCATGTGCATCAGGTTCGAGCGGCCATGGCGCAGCAAGGCCCGCAGGACACGGACGCTGTGCAGGGCGAGCAGATCGCCGGATCACCGCTGGGCAGGCGACCGCGCAGGGCGGCCACCGCGTCGCCCCCGGTCCGGCCACCGGCACGCACGGACCCCGACGGAAAAGTCAGGACGATGGGACGGCAAAATCCGGCTCCGCCCATCGGACCGCCTTCAGGGGCCGAACCTTTGCCTCTCAACCCGCCAGCGCCGCGATCACGGCATTGAGCACCGGGAACCCTTCCGGCGTCACCCTGAGGCGGTCACCGGCGCGGGCGACAAGCCCCTCCTCTTCCAGCTCGGCGATGCGCCCCCCATCGAGGGGGCGTCCGGACAGGCGGGCGAGGCGGGATAGGTCCACGCCCTCGGCCAGGCGCAGCCCCATGAGCAGCATCTCCTCGCCTTCCTCCTCGGGCGCCAGGGCGTCATCGCCGACCAGCCCGTGGCCCGCCTCGGCCACCCGCGCCAGCCAGCGGTCCGGCGAGCGCTCGGTGGCGAGGGCACGGCGCCGCCCCGCGACCTGCAGCCGGCCGTGGGCGCCGGGGCCGATCCCCGCATAGGTGCCGTAGCGCCAGTAGACGAGATTGTGCCGCGCCTCGGCGCCCGGGCGGGCATGGTTCGAAACCTCATAGGCCGGCAGCCCGGCGGCAGCGGTGATCTCCTGCGTCACGTCCCAGAGCTCGCGGGCGAGGCCGTCATCGGGCAGCACCAGCCGGCCGGCGCCGTGCAGCTTGGCGAAGGCCGTGCCCTCCTCGATGGTGAGCTGGTAGAGGGAGACGTGCTCGCAGCCCTCGCCGAGGGCGCGCTTCAGCTCCGCCGCCCACTGCTCCGGCCTCTGGCCCGGCCGGGCATAGATGAGATCGAAGGAAACCCGCTCGAACGCGGCCCGCGCCAGCGCCACGGCGGCCAGCGCCTCGTCCACCGAATGCATGCGGCCGAGGGCCTGCAGCGCGTCATCGTGGAGCGCCTGCACGCCGAGGGACACCCGGTTCACCCCCGCCGCGCGGTAGCCGGAAAAGCGCTCCGCCTCGACCGAGGTGGGGTTGGCCTCCAGGGTGATCTCCGCATCGCCGGTCAGCGGCCAGGCGGCATCGATGGCGTCCAGGATCGCCCCGACCGTGGCGGGCGCCATGAGCGAGGGCGTGCCGCCGCCGAAGAACACCGTCTGCGCCCTCCGCGGCCCGGAAAGGGCACGCATGTGCGCCATCTCGCGCTTCAGGGCGGCGACGAAGGCCGCCTCGTCGGGCGGCGTCGCGCGCACGTGGCTGTTGAAGTCGCAATAGGGGCATTTGGCGCGGCAGAACGGCCAGTGCACATAGACGCCGAAGCCGCCTTCGTCCGCCGGACCGGCAGCCGCCGGCGGCTCGCCCGCGCGGGCGAGGGCGGCATCGGCATCCGGCGACAGGGCAGCACTCACGGGCGATCTCACGATTTCAGGCACGCCTCCGACAGCTTCAAGAAGGCCCGCGCCCGGTGCGACAGGCCGAGGCCCAAAGGCGGAAGTCCGTGCTTCTCCTCGGCCGTCATCTCGCCGAAGGTGCGCGCGTGGCCCTGCGGCATGAAGATGGGATCATAGCCGAAACCGGCGTCGCCGCGCGGCGGCCATACCAGGGTGCCCTCCACCGTGCCGAGGAACTCCTCCAGGTGCCCGTCCGGCCAGGCGACGCAGAGCGCCGAGACGAAGCGGGCGCGGCGCTGGCCGGGAGCGCTGGCGCCGGCCGTCTTGAGGCCCTCCTCCACCTTGCCCATGGCGGCCGCGAAATCCTTGCCCGGCCCGGCCCAGCGGGCGGAATAGATGCCCGGCGCGCCGCCCAGCGCATCCACCGCGAGGCCGGAATCATCGGCGAAGGCGGGAAGCTGCGCCGCGTGCGCCGCCGCTTCCGCCTTGATGCGGGCGTTGCCCTCGAAGGTCTCGGCGGTCTCCTCGGGCTCGGGCAGGCCGAGCTCACCGGCCGAGACCGCCTCGATGCCATAGGGGGCGAGGAGGAAGCGCAGTTCCTCCAGCTTGCCGGGATTGTGGGTGGCGACCACGAGGCGGCCGGTGATGCGGCGATGGGCCATCAGCCGACGGCCAGCTTCTGCAGGCCCACGAGCTTGTCCACGCCGCTGCGCGCGAGGGAGAGCAGCGACAGCAGCTCATCCTGGGTGAAGGGGGTCTTTTCCGCCGTGCCCTGGATCTCGATGATGCCGCCCGAGCCGGTCATGACGAAATTGGCGTCGGTCTCGGCCACGGAATCCTCGGCATAGTCGAGGTCGAGCACGGGGGTGCCCTCATAGATGCCGCAGGACACCGCCGCCACGTGCTCCTTGAGGGGCATGGTGCGGATCATGGAGCGCGAGAGCATCCAGGAGAAGCAGTCGTGCAAAGCGATCCAGGCGCCGGTGATGGCGGCGGTGCGGGTGCCGCCATCGGCCTGGAGCACGTCGCAATCGAGGGTGATCTGCTTCTCGCCCATGGCCACGAGGTCGGTGGCCGAGCGCAGCGAGCGGCCGATCAGGCGCTGGATCTCCTGGGTGCGGCCCGAGGGGCGGCCGGTGGTGGATTCGCGGCGGGTCCGCTCCAGGGTGGCGCGGGGCAGCATGGCATATTCGGCGGTGACCCAGCCGCGCCCCTGCCCCTTCAGCCACGGCGGCAGGCGCTCTTCCAGGGTGGCAGCCACCAGCACGTGGGTCTCGCCGAACTTGACGAGGCAGGAGCCTTCGGCGTGGCGCATCACGCCCCGCTCGAAGGAGACGGCGCGCATTTCATCGGCGGCGCGCTTGCTGGGGCGCATGGGACCATCCTTTGGACTTTGGAACGAGCGATCCCGGCGCGGACGCGGCCGGCTCGCCGCGCCTCTTTTAGGGGGCGGGTCGGGGGGCGGCAAGGGGCGGCAAAGCGGCGGCACAGAGGGCGCGGCCGCCCGACCCTCAACGGCAAAGCTTGAAGCGCGGCGCAAGAGGGGACACATATAGACGACGCACGCCTTGGCTTCCGCCGGCGGAGGAAAGGCAGGCGCGAACAGGCAACAAGGCAGGTGACGGCCGTGGCGCTCGACCCGCTCCTTTCCCTTTCCACCGGCGCGCTGGCGCAGATCGACGAGCGCTCGCGCGAGATCTTCCGCCAGATCGTGGAGAGCTACCTTGCCACCGGGGAGCCGGTGGGCTCGCGCAACATCTCCCGCCTCATCCCCATGACGCTGTCGCCCGCCTCGGTGCGCAACGTGATGGCGGACCTGGAGGCGGCCGGCCTCATCTACGCCCCGCACACCAGCGCCGGGCGCCTGCCCACCGAGCAGGGGCTGCGCTTCTTCGTCGATGCGCTGCTCGAGATCGGCGACGTGAACGAGCGCGACCGCACCAATATCGAGGCCCAGGTCATGGCCGCCGCCAAGGGCGCGACCGTCGAGGGCGTGCTCAAGGAGGCCTCAACCCTGCTCTCCGGCCTGTCGCGCGGCGCCGGCGTGGTGACCGCCGCCAAGACCGACCCGCGCCTGAAGCATGTGGAGTTCGTGCCGCTGGATACCGGCCGCGCCCTGGTGATCCTCGTCTCCGAGGACGGGCAGGTGGAGAACCGGGCGCTGCCCCTGCCGCCGGGCCTTCCCATGTCGGCGCTCACCGAAGCCTCGAACTTCCTCAACGCCCACATCCGCGGCCGCACGCTGGCCGAGGCGCGGGCCGAGATGGAGACCCTGCTGGCGCAGATCCGGCGCGACCTCGATGCGCTGACCGCCCGGGTGGTGGAGGAGGGCCTCGCCTCCTGGTCGGGCGACGAGCCGGCCGAGCGCAAGCTGATCGTCCGCGGCCAGGCCAAGCTGCTGGAGGATCTCAGGGCGCTGGAGGACCTGGAACGCATCCGCCTCCTGTTCGACGACCTGGAATCCAAGCGCGAGGTGGTGGATCTGCTCGGGCGGGCAGAGGAGGCGCAGGCGCTGCGCATCTTCATCGGCTCGGAGAACCGTCTGTTCTCGCTCTCGGGCTCCTCCACCATCGTTGCCCCCTATCGCGACGGGCAGGGGCGCGTGGTGGGCGTGCTGGGCGTCATCGGCCCGACGCGGCTCAATTACGGGCGCATCGTGCCCATGGTGGACTATACCGCCCGCCTGGTGAGCCGGGTGCTCGGCGCGCCGGGCGTGGACGCCGCCTGAGGCGCCGGTGCGCACCGTCCCGCGAGCCCGCCGGCAAATGTCGTGTTCCCTTCGAACCGCTGTGCGAAGTACGCCAATTGTGAGCAGGCAGGACCGCATATTCATTGCATTCGCGCACGCACGCTGCGCTGCAACATCCTGAAAAGTTTGATCTATCTCAAATTGAACCGAAAACGGCACGCATTTTGAAGGGTTCCAGGCTCCGGTCCCTCAAGCCCGCGAGCCGTCATGTCTGAAGTTGCCGACGCTACCGAAGAAGCCCTCGAAATCCCCCAGCTCTACAAGTACCACGTGTTCGCCTGCTTCACGCAGCGCCCGCCGCAGCATCCGCGCGGCTCCTGCGGCGCGAACGGCGCCCAGCCGCTGTGGGAGCGCCTCGCCAAGAAGATCGAGGCGTCGGGCCAGCGCGATATCTGCATGACCTCCTCGGGCTGCCTCAGCTTCTGCCAGGCCGGGCCGATCATGGTGGTCTATCCGCAGGGCGTCTGGTACGTGCCGCGCACCCCCGAGGACATCGACGAGATCGTCGAATCCCACCTGCTGAACGACAAGCTGGTGGAGCGCCTCATCGTGGTGCCGCGCATCTGAGTTTCGAAGGCGGGGGCACCAGGGAGCCGCAGGGAGCGCAACGAAGCCGTCGCGCCCGACACCGCTCTCCCGCTGCCCGCCTTCCCCGTCGGATCATGCCGTCCCGCTGATCCGATCCGTGCCCGATCCCGCTGATCCCCCTGCCCGGGGATCGCGGGATCGCGGCGCCGCTTCAAGGCCCGAGCCGCGCCGGACATTCCGCGCGCCCGGGCCTTTTTCTTCCCGACAGATCCGCGACGGCACCCGGTCCCGCCCGAGGCGGGCACCGGGCGCGGGCGGCTCACGCCACCGACTGCATCGCCTCGATGATCGCGGTGCCCATCTCCTGGGTGCCGACGGTGGGGGTGCCCTTCGGGGCGATGTCGGCGGTGCGCTTGCCGTCCGCCAGCACCTTGGCGATGGCCGCGTCGATGCGGTCGGCCACCTCGCCCTGGTTGAAGGAATAGCGCATCGCCATGCCCAGGGAGCCGATCATGGCGATGGGATTGGCGAGGCCCTTGCCGGCGATGTCGGGAGCCGAGCCGTGCACCGGCTCGTACATGGCCGAGCGCTTGCCGGTCTTCTCGTCCACCGCGCCGAGCGAGGCGGACGGAAGCATGCCGAGCGAGCCCGTGAGCATGGCGGCGATGTCGGAGAGGATGTCGCCGAACAGATTGTCGGTGACGATCACGTCATACTGCTTGGGCCAGCGCACCAGCTGCATGGCAAGCGAATCGGCGAGGTTGTGCTCCAGCTCCACGTCCTTGTACTCGCGGTCGTGCACCTGGGTGACCACTTCCTTCCACAGCACGCCCGAGCGCATCACATTGTGCTTCTCCGAGGAGGTCACCTTGTTGCGCCGGGTGCGGGCGAGGTCGAAGGCGACGCGGGCGATGCGCTCGATCTCGTAGGTCTCGTAGACCTGGGTATCGATGGCGCGCTTCTGGCCGTTGCCGAGATCGGTGATGGTCTTGGGCTCACCGAAATAGACGCCGCCGGTGAGCTCGCGCACGATCAGCAGGTCGAGCCCCTCCACCACCTCGCGCTTGAGGGAGGAGGCATCCGCCAGCGCCGGATAGCAGATGGCCGGGCGCAGATTGGCGAACAGGGCGAGATCCTTGCGCAGGCGCAAAAGGCCCGCCTCGGGGCGCGCCTCATAGGGCACGTCCGCCCACTTGGGGCCGCCCACCGCCGCCAGCATCACCGCATCGGCCGCCTTGGCGCGGTCCATGGCGGCGTCGGTGATCGCCACCTTGTGGGCGTCGTAGGCGCAGCCGCCGACGAGGTCCTCCTCGATGGCGAAGGAGGCGAGCCCCGCCTCCTCCAGATAGGCGATCACCCGCTTCACCTCCGCCATGACTTCGGGGCCGATGCCGTCGCCGGCGAGAAGGAGCAGCTTGTGGGTGGCCATCAGATGAATCCTCGGAAATGGCGCCGTCCGGGTCGCGCGAGGGGCGGGGGCCGGAGGCGGTGGGGAGCCCGGCGCGGGGCGCGCGGCCGGTGCGGCGGTCCGGCTCTAGAACCTCGCCGCCGCGAGCGCAAGGGTTGCGCGCGTCCGCGCCACGACGGGCCGGGCGGCGCGGATCCGCGGGAACGAGGGGGACGTCACGCCGGCCGGGCGCAGTCCCGCGGCCTTGGTCGTGCCGGTCGCGCACAATGCTGCGTTGCATCCAGAATACCGCTCATGTCATCCTTCCGCGGCGTCATCGGTGGAGAGCCAGATGGATCATCGATTCCCGGTCGGTAGAGTGGCGGCGATCATCTGTGCAGTCCTGGCGCTCGGGCTTTCCATCGCCGCGCCGGCTCCCGCCCGCGCCGCATCGACGGTCGCCCCGCCCTCGCGCTATGTGCCCACGAGCCCCGCGTTCAAGGCCCTGCCCGCCCCGATCCGGACCTACGTCACGGAGCGCCGGCAAGGCTGCCTCGATACCTACGCCTTCATGTCGCCGGAAGAGCGCGTCCAATACTTTTACATTCCGGCCGACGACATGGCGGGCATCCACCAGGCGCAGCTCGGCGGCCGGCGCGCCATCATCGTGGACAATATCGACCTGTGCACCACGGACGTGGTCGGCGGAAACTGCAACACGCGCGGCTGCCCCACGTTCGTGTGGCTGGAGATGGGCCCCGGATCCTGGCGCAAGCTGCCGGATCAGGACTTTCCCATTCAGGTCGACCCCAACTCGCATGCTTCCGAGTGGCTCGATATCGCCCCGCGCTACCGCCATCCGCGCTGCATCGCCGGCGCGACCGAGGACGGATGCGGCCTGCGGTGGAAGTTCGCGCGCGTGCCGCCGTCGATGAAGATCCCGGCGAGCCTGCCGGCGCCCGGTCCGGCGGCAGGAGGCGATGGGGCCGCTCGCTGGTCATACGGGCGCCACCCGGTGCTCGGGCTTTCCGCCCATGTGGCGGTGGGCAACGAAGCGATCGGCTTCGCCTGCATCCAGGGCGGCGGCGGCTGGACCGTTTCCTACCGCATGACACCCGGCCTCGTGCCCGGCGTGAAGCGTCCCGAGATCAGCATGGTTGGGATATTCCTCAATCCCTTCGAGATCAGCGGCGGCGGATCCTTCGATGCCAATCCCGCCGGATACATGGAGCAGAAGCAGAGCTACTGCGAAAGCCCGATCGCCAGCTACAGGAAAGCCGGCTCGGCTCTGCTGGTGGATGGCGACAAGCTTGGATTCACCGCCGGCGGCCCGCGGATCATCATGGAGATCGAGCAGAACGGCCAGCACTTCACGGTGAGCAAGGAAGACGACATCAAGCAGCTCGCCCGCAGCGTGCCGATCCCCCTTGCCGGGTCGGGGGCGGCCATCAACCAGCTGATCGGTGCCTGCCCGGCGCTGCACCGCGAGGTCAATGCGGGGTGCGATCAGGACTGAAGCGCAGTTTGCATTCTCGGAAGCATCTACTGAGTTTAGTCAACTATATTTTCCATTTTGTCCGCTAATATCATACCATTTTCTGAATAGTGCCTCACTCACCCCACGAAAATGTATGAATTCCGCGTATCGTCTTGCGCATTAACCCTGCGTAATGGTAAACGGTTAAAGTCGATCATCGCTTCCGGATGGCTGAGAACACCCATGGCACCGTTCGCATCCCGTTTTCATTTGACGCATTTCTGCATGATTGGACTGGCATTGATCCTCGGCGCGCCGCCGGCCCACGCCCAGGGGACGTCCGGCAAGGGCACCATCCAGGGCCAGCTCGGCTTTCCCGCCGAATACATCCCCTCGGACATGATCATCTGCGCCCAGAACATCGCGTCCAAGGCACAGCAATGCACCACGGCCAAGGGGCGGGACAACTATCGGCTGAGCGTTCCGGCCGGCCGCTATCATGTCTATGCGACGTTGCCGAAGGGCCGCAAACCCGCAAGCGACCTGAAGAGCGGCTACCGGGCCTACTATTCCCAGCACGTCACCTGCGGGCACAATGTCGCGTGCCCCTCCCATGCGCCGATCCCCGTGACGGTGAAGGCGGGCCAGACGGTGCGGGGGATCAATCCCACGGACTGGTACAATCGCTGAGCGCGTGCCGGCCGCCC
>JAFIHR010000253.1 GCA_017849325.1 Xanthobacter autotrophicus
GGTCGCCGTGCAGTACACGGGCGTGCTCGCCATCGCGCTCATGAGCGTGGCGATGATGCTGGCGCTGCGTCCGCGTTGGCCCGAGCGCTGGATGGGCGGCCTCGACAAGATGTACCGGCTCCACAAATGGCTCGGCATCACGGCGCTCATCGTCGCTATCATCCACTGGCTGTGGACGCAGGGGCCGAAGTGGGCCGTGGGCTGGGGCCTTCTGGAGCGGCCCGCCCGTGGGGACCGCCCGCCCATCGAAAACCAGGTGGAAGCCGCTTTCTCAAGCCTGCGCGGGACCGCCGAGGGAGTGGGCGAATGGGCGTTCTATGCAGTTGTGGCGCTGATCGCGCTGGCGCTGGTCCGGGCCTTTCCCTACCGCTGGTTCTACAAGACCCATCGCCTGCTGGCGCTCGCCTATCTGGTGCTGATGTTCCACTCGGTGGTGCTGCTGACCTTCGCCGACTGGATGACGCCGCTCGGCGCCGTTATGGCGGTGCTGCTGGCCGGCGGCACCTTCTCGGCCGGGGTGGTGCTGCTGCGCCGCGTCGGCGCCGCGCGGCAGGTGAGGGGACGCATCGCCGAACTCACCTATTATCCGGGCGTGAAGGCGCTCGAGACGGTCATCGACGTGCCCGCCGGCTGGCCGGGCCACCGTCCCGGACAATTCGCCTTCGCCATGTCGGATGCCTCCGAAGGCGCGCATCCCTACACCATCGCCTCCGGCTGGCACCCGGACCATCCGCGGATCACCTTCGCGACCAAGGAACTGGGCGACCACACCAGGGGGCTGAAGGAGCGCCTCAAGGTGGGCCAGGAGGTGCGGGTGGAGGGGCCATACGGCTGCTTCACCTTCGACGACGATTGCCTCAGCCAGATCTGGATCGGTGGCGGCATCGGCATCACGCCCTTCATCGCCCGCATGAAGCATATGGCCCTGCGTGGCGAGGCGCCCGACTGGCCGGAGGGCCAGGTCGCCGACCTGTTCCACACTACCAGCGATGTGGACGAGGTGGCGCTTGCAAAGCTCGCCGAGGATGCCAGAGCTGCCCAGGTACAACTGCATCTGCTGATCGACGCGCGCGATGGCCGGCTGACCGGTGCCCGCATCCGCGAGGCGGTGCCGGACTGGCGGGAGGCCAGCATCTGGTTCTGCGGCCCGGCCGGCTTCGGGGCGGCGCTGCGGGCCGACTTCGCCACCGAGGGCTTCCCGGTGGATAAGCGCTTCCACCAGGAACTCTTCGACATGCGGTGAGGGGCCTCGGCACACTCGCAATGCATGCGTTCAGGCTCGTGTCACCGATCCGTCTTCGGAAAAACGAGGCGGATGCGCACACCGCGGCCGGGGGCGTCCTCGACGCGCACGGCTCCGCCGTGCAGCGTCATGATGGTGGAAACGATGGCGAGCCTCGGCCCGGCACCGTCGGGCCGGCTTCGGTCCAGGCGGTGGAAGCGATTGAGAAGACCTGCTCCGCGATCTTCCGGTGTCCGATCCGCGCGAGCGCCCTGCGGCAACGACATCGAGTCGCAGGGCGCCGCGATCGGCTGCACGAATTTCGCGGCTGCGCTCGACTAAGCGACTCCGCAATCTCTCAAGTCCTTCGGCAGACAGTGCGGTACGCCAAATTCGGGCGGCAGGCTGATATCAGGAAAGGTCGTATGAGACCGTCCGTCTCTTACTCTTTGACCCGCGTGAGCGTGCTGATATCGGTATGGGTGAATGGCTTACCATACACATGCAGGATCGTTTCCTGCGTGTATTGCATGGTATTTCCAGACAACTCATAAGTGACAGTGAATTTTTCCGTCTTGTCGTTCGCTGCCATATAGTCCGATTGGCCGATGCCCACGTTCTGGGCCGTCAGGGTAAGCGTGGCATCCGGTTTTCCCGTTGCCACAACGCACACCGCCCTAGGGATACAAAACGAATTATATATTGTCTGATTTGCCTTGTCGTAAATGAGATATCCGACTTGGTCGTGAAACTGTTTCTTGTCGCTCTTGCGGAAAACCATCTGGTGATAGAAAATTGCGGTCAGATGCTGGCTGCTCGCGTTTGTGGCATCGCCGGCTGGCGTGAATCGTATGGTCTCGAAATAAGGCGAAGCAGCACCGCCTCCTTTACCCACTTCGGAACCTTCCCGGCCGGGAGCCACGTCCAGTCCTTCGTCGTCCTGAGTCTTCCAGGTCCCGACGAACTTGGCGAGTGGGCCGTAATCCAGCCCGTTGATAACAGTTTCTGTCTCAGATGTAGCGGCAACGGCGCATAGTGCAGGGAGCATGAGGCCGGCAATCGCGCTGGCAACGAGGAGGCTTCGGGAGAATTTCACGATCAATCTCCTGACTGGATATCAGCTTTCATCAGAACAACGGCTCATCGACAGCTCGATAGCATGAGCGCTCTGACAAAAGCCTGACGATGGGCCGAACTCGGGGAGCTCTTCGCCAATGCGTTGAGGCTCACCCGCACGGGAAGATGAGACGCATGAGCGCCCCGCCGCCGGGTGCGTCCTCAATCCGGACATCGCCGTTGTGCAGCTCCATGGTGGTGGAGACGATCGCGAGGCCCAGCCCCGCCCCGTCCGAAGCACTTTTGTCCAGGCGCCGAAAGCGTTCCAGCACGTCGCCGCGCCGCTCCGGGGGGATGCCGGGGCCATGGTCGCGCACCGCGCACTGGCCCCCAGGGCCCGTAGTCACCTCGACGGCGGTGCCCGCCGGCGTGTGGGCCAAAGCATTTTCCACGAGGTTCCGCAACGCCCGGCCGATGGCGTCGCCGTGGCCGTGCACGCGCGCCGCTCCCGCGTCCCGAAAGGCGATGGTTCGACCGCGCATGACCGCGAGCGGCGTCAGCTCAGCCACCACCTCGCGGGCGATGGCGCCCAGATCGGCCTGGGCATCCGGCGCGAGTTCCAATGCGGTCGCGTGCGACATGTCGAGCATCTGGTCTACAAGGCGTTTCATGCGCTGCGCGTCGGCCACGAGCTTTGCCTTCTCGACGCTGTCCGGCAGCTTGCCGATGCTCAGCATCATGATGGCGAGCGGGGTGCGCAGCTCATGGGCCGCATCCCCCGCGAAATCCCTCAGGGCGCACACGGAGCGCTCGATGCGCGCCAGCATGGCGTTGACCGCCGTCACCAGCGCCTGCACCTCCCGCAGCGAGGGCTCCGCCCTGATCCGCGTGGACACCTGGGCCGGATCAATCCGGTCGATGGCGGCGATGGTGGTCTCGAGCGGCTTCAGCGTGGTGCGCACCACGCTGAAATTGAACAGGAGGAACATGAGCGAGAGCAGGATGAGCGGCAAGATCACGTGGAAGCGGATCTCGTTGAAGATGACCGGCACGAACGGCCGGAAGCCCTCGCCGGCAATGGCCACCGTGATCCAGTAGGGGTGCCGCCCGACCTCGACGCGGCGGGTGCCGGTAAGCAGGAAGCGGCTGTCCCAGCTCTCGCGCTGGGTCCGGATGACCAGGAACGACAGGGGCGGCTCGTCGGCGATCTTCAGGCTGGCGTCGTCGAACCGCGCCACCACCGCGCCGCCGCGCTCGTGGATCAGGAAGGCCCGCCGTGTGCCGGAGGCGAGCGGATATTGCAGGTCTTCCGAAACCGGGTTGCCGGCGGCCCCCCTCATCTGCGGGATCTCCTGGGCGATCCGGTCCGCCTCCGCGGTCACGAGGAGGTGGTCGAGCTCGTTGGGATTGTTGACATACATCCGCACGACGACGAGCAGCTCGACCACCAGGAAGACGAGCCCCACCAGAGCGAGGCGCACCGAGAGGCGAAAGAAGAGGCTGCGCGGCACGACGGGCGGGCGGCTCGCAGTCATGGGGCTTCCCGTTCCGCGCCGGCATCGGTCGGATGCGGGGCCGGCACCAGCATGTAGCCGACGCCGTGGGCGGTGTGCAGGATCACGTCCGCTCCGGCGGCGCCAAGGCGTCGGCGCAGGCGCGAGGCCGCCGCCTCCAGAGCGTTGGGCGTAACCTCGGACGAAAGGGCGTACATGGCCTCTTCGAGGCTGGTCTTGCTCACCACATGCCCGGCCCGCCGCATCAGGCGTTCCAACAGGTCCAGCTCCCGCGGTGGCACGTGGATCACGCGGCCGCCGACGCGCACCTCGCGGGCGACGGTGTCGAAATCGAGGTTCCCCAGGCTCAGGGTGATGCCGAGGCAGCCGCCGGGACGGCGCAGCAAAGCGCGGCAGCGCGCCGCCAGCTCCGCCATGTCGAACGGCTTCACCAGATAGTCGTCGGCTCCCGAATCGAGGCCGCCCACCCGGTCGCCGAGACCGTTGCGGGCGGTGATCACCAGGATGGGAGCGCCGCTCCCCGTCCGCCGGACGGCGCGGATGAAATCCACACCGTCGCCGTCCGGCATGCCGAGGTCGATGAGCAGGAGGTCATAAGGCGTCACGGCCATGCTTTCCCACGCGACGCTCAAGGAGGCGAAGCGGTCGAGCACGAAGCCCTCGGCCTCCAGGCCCTCTGCGATCAGGATCGCGAGTCGGGGGTTATCCTCCGCGAGCAGAACCCGCATGGTCGACATCCGTTCCGCGGGCGCGGCGCTTGCGCCCCGTGATCATGGCGAGCACCAGATTTTCCCGGTGTGCCAAGCTTTCTGCAATGGCGGCGAGCACGTGCACCGCCGCCATGGCGAGAATGAGGTTGGCGGCGATCTCATGGGCTTCCTCCACCCACTCCTTGCCCCAGAAAGCATCGAGGGTCTGCATCCAGCCGGTGAGGCAGGTGGCGGCGAGCAGACCCATGAGGAGGAGCATCATCACCGCCCCGGCGGGATTGTGGCCGACATAGCGTCGGTCACGCCGGTCGAGCACCGCGCGCAGATGGTCAGCGAAGGTCCGCGGGGACGGAACGAAATCGCGGAACCGTGCGTGAACGGTGCCGACGAAGCCCCACACCACGCGAACGGCGAGCAGGGCGGCGACGGTGTAGCCTACGTAGCGGTGGAGCGCTTTGCCGTCCTCCAGCACGAAGCTGTTGAGCACGACGCCGAGCACCACCGTCCAGTGGAAGATCCGCACCAGCGGATCCCACACCGGAACGGTATAGCGGACGTGCGCGGCGGCGCGCGCTGATGCCTCGGATCGAGGGGGCAGCATGGCCATGGTTCAGTCCACGTTGTTCTCGACGATCTCGGCGGTCACAGGATTGAAGTAGACTTCTGCCTTGCGTCCATCGGCATTGTATCCATAGATTTCGTAGCATCCCGAGCTGGTCTTCTTGAACACCTTGATGTTCTTGAAGCCCATCTGGCCGATCTTCTGCTTCATGACCTCTTCGCTGAGCCACTTGTCCTGCGGCTCCTTGGTGCAGGTCGGGCTGGCAAGAGCCATGGAGGAGGCAAGGCTCAGGGCGACGGCAGCGACGAAAAGTCTGCGGATCATCAGGTTTTCCTCATGCTGCGGGAAGCGATGGACCAAGGCCATCCCGCCGGCACGTCTCTTAACGATCCCGGCTGACCAAAGCCTGACGGGCAAAGATGCGCGCGCATGCCGAAAAGGGGGCGCCCCCGATGCGCGCGAAGGATAGACCACGTCAGGACGTCGTCAGCCCGTCCGCGTATCGAAGGGCCGTCGCTCCTTAGGGCGACTGCATCCTTTCGAGAGACCGATCCATGATCATCGTTCGCAGCCTTCTTGTCGCTGGCGTTCTCGCTTGCGCCTCGCTCGCCGCCCCGGGCTTTGCCGCCGACGCCCTCAATCCGCAGACGAAGAAGAACCTGGAAGCGGCCATGCACGGCGAAGCCTTCGCCAACCTGAAATATCAGGCCTATGCCGAGCATGCCCGCAAGAGCGGCCACCCCGCGATAGCCAAGCTGTTCGACGAAAACGCGAATGTCGAGGCCAACGAGCATTTCGCCCGCGAGGCAGACGCTCTTGCCCTCGTGAGCAGCGACGAGGCCAACCTGCTCGACGGCATGGCCGGCGAACACTACGAAAACACCAAGATGTACGTCGAGTTCGCCAACCAGGCCGATGCGGTCGGTGACAAGAAGGTGGCTGATCTTTTCCGTCAGATCGCCGCCGATGAAGGCGATCACTACGCCGCCTACAAGGCGGCCGTTGAGAAGCTGCGCGCCGGAAAATGAGGTTTCTGAGTGGCGCGAAAC
>JAFIHR010000037.1 GCA_017849325.1 Xanthobacter autotrophicus
AAAGAAGGCCGATCAGCCTTCCTTGTCGGCCTCGTCCTCGGCCGCGCGCTGCTTCAGCGCGGCGCCCAGGATGTCGCCCAGCGAAGCGCCGCTATCCTGCGAGCCATACTGCGCCACGGCCTCCTTCTCCTCGGCGATCTCGAGCGCCTTCACCGACACCTGCACCTTGCGCGCCTTGCGGTCGAACAGGGTGACGCGGGCATCGAGCTTGTCGCCCACCGAGAAGCGCTCGGGGCGCTGGTCGTTGCGGTCGCGGGCGAGCTCAGAGCGCTTCACGAAGGTGGAGAGGTCGGTGCCCGTGAGCTTCACCTCGATGCCGCCGTCCTTCACGTCGGTGACCTCGCAGGTGACGATGGCGCCCTTCTTGACATCGCCGGCCTCGGCGAAGGGATCGCCGGCGAGCTGCTTGATGCCGAGCGAGATGCGCTCCTTCTCGACGTCCACGTCGAGCACCACGGCCTTCACCATGTCGCCCTTGCGGTATTCGTCGATGACCTGCTCGCCGGGACGGTTCCAGTCGAGGTCGGAGAGATGGACCATGCCGTCCACATCGCCGTCGAGGCCGAGGAACAGACCGAACTCGGTCTTGTTCTTGACCTCGCCTTCCACCACCGCGCCGGGGGCGTACTTCTCGGCGAAGGCCTCCCAGGGGTTCTGCAGGGTCTGCTTGAGGCCGAGGGAGATGCGGCGCTTGGCCGAATCCACTTCCAGCACCTGCACCTCGACCTCCTGGGAGGTGGAGACGATCTTGCCGGGGTGAACGTTCTTCTTGGTCCACGACATCTCGGAGACGTGGATCAGGCCCTCGATACCCGGCTCCAGCTCCACGAAGGCGCCGTAGTCGGTGATGTTGGTGACGCGACCCTTGAAGCGGGCCTCCACCGGATACTTGGCCTCGATGCCCTCCCAGGGATCGCCCAGAAGCTGCTTCATGCCGAGCGAGATGCGGTGGGTCTCGTGATTGATCTTGATGATCTTCACCTTCACCGTCTGGCCGATGTTCAGCACCTCGGTGGGGTGGTTCACGCGGCGCCAGGCGATATCGGTGACGTGCAGCAGGCCGTCGATGCCGCCGAGGTCAACGAACGCGCCGTAATCGGTGATGTTCTTGACCACGCCCTCGATGGCCTGACCCTCTTCGAGGTTCTGCACCAGCTCGTGGCGCTGCTCGGCGCGGGTCTCTTCCAGCACGGTGCGGCGGGAGACGACGATGTTGCCGCGGCGGCGATCCATCTTGAGGATCTGGAACGGCTGCTGGTTGTGCATCAGCGGGCCGACGTCGCGGATCGGGCGGATGTCCACCTGGGAGCGCGGCAGGAAGGCCACGGCGCCGTCGAGATCCACGGTGAAGCCACCCTTCACCTGGTTGAAGATCACGCCGAACACCTTCTCGTTGGCGGTGAACGCCTTCTCGAGCTTGACCCAGCTCTCCTCGCGGCGCGCCTTGTCGCGCGAGAGGACGGCCTCGCCCATGGCGTTCTCGACGCGCTCGAGATAGACCTCGACCTCGTCGCCCACCTTCAGGGTGGTGTCCCGGCCGGGACCGGCGAACTCGCGCAGCGCCACGCGGCCTTCGGTCTTCAGGCCGATGTCGATGATCGCCAGATCCTTCTCGATGGCGACCACGATGCCCTTGACGACCGCGCCTTCGGCGGGCTCGGCCTGGCCGAAGCTCTCGTCGAGCAGGGCGGCAAAATCTTCACGGGTGGTTTCTACGGCGGACATTCACACTCCAAAATCTTTGCGCCGGCGTCTCGAGTTGCGAGACCCGTACCGAACGGATGTCCGGCCTTTCCTTGAAGGGAAACGCCAAGACGGCCGCCGAGGATCCATCGGCGGGCCGGCGCGAAAGGCCGTGCGGCACGGGAAATGTCGGAATCGTCCCAAGGCGCGCTCAGCGAAAGCGAGGGCGGGCTGCCTCCAGCGTGTCAGGGCCGCGTATCCCGCGACCCCTGCCCGCCCGAGCGGCCCCCACTTCGTGGGAGCGCGGCTCCGGACTGGCGCTTCAGATAGTGGATAAAATCTGCGCTTGCAAGGGCGGGAGGGGCAATGCCGGCCCGCGACCGCCCCTCCGGCGGCCGTTGGCGCCGGCTGGCCGCCGCCGGGAGCCCTCAGGCGAGGCGCGTGTCGAGCAGCTCGCCGGTACGCTCCAGCACCGGATAGGCCGCCGCCGCCACGATGTGGGCGTTGATCAGCTTCAGGTCCCGCACCAGGTCGAGATGCAGGGTGCTGGCATCGGCGAGATGGACGAGGCCGGCGCGCAGATGCTCGAAATGGGTGCGCGTGGCAAGGTTCTCGCTGGCCCTGAAGGCGGCCTTCTCGCCCGCCAGGAGACGCGCCGCGCGCGGATCGGCGGTCATGAACAGGGAGGCGGCGAGGCGGACATTCTCGACGAGCCGGGTGAGCGTGGCGTCAAGCTCCTGCTCGCCCTGCTTGGAGAAGGACAGGCCGCGGTGCAGCCGCTTGGCGGCGTGATCCATGAGGTTGCGGTTCACCACGTCGCCGGCCTGCTCCATGTTGGTGGCGAAGGTCAGCACCTCCTCCATGCGCACCAGGTCGTCGGGGGTGAGGTCCTCGGGATCGAGGCTCGTCAGGTAGGTTTTGATCTCGCGGTTCAGCCGGTCGAGGATGTCGTCCATCGCCTGGGTCTCGGCGATGCTGCGCCGGTTGCCGGCGATGAGCGCCTCCCGCGCCCCGGCCAGCATGGCCTCCACGGTGTCGGCAAGGCGCAGGGCCTCGCGGGCGGCCGCGCCCAGCGCGACGATGGGCGTCTGCCGCGCCGCCGGCTCCAGATAGAGCGGCCGGGCCGGGTCGGCCGGATCGATCCGCTCCGGATAGAGCCGGCGCAGCAGCGCCGCGAACGGCGTCAGAAGCGGCATGAAGACGGCCGCGGTGACGAGGTTGAACAGGGTGTGGAAGTCGGCCACCGCCCGGCCGTTGTCCGGCTGGAGCGTCACCATGAGGACGCCGAGCGGCTGGATCAGCGCGAGGCCGAGGGCAACGCCGAGCGCGCGGTTGATCAGATTGCCCATGGGCAGCCGGCGGGCGGCGGGGTCGGAACGGCCGGGGCCCTCCACCACCGGGGCGAGCGCGCTGCCGAGATTGGCGCCGAGCACCAGCGCGAAGGCGGCGATCGGCGGCACCACCCCCTGCACCGCGAGCGACATCACGATCAGAACCACCGCCACGCTCGAATGCACCGCCCAGGTGAGCGCGGCGGCGAGGATCACATCCACCACCGGCTCGGTCGCCACGGCGCCGAGCAGCATGCGGAGCGACGGCGCATCCTCCAGCGGGCGCAGCAGATCGACGAGCTGATGCAGCGCGAACAGGATGAGGCCGAGGCCGATGAAGGCCCGGCCGAGGTCATGCGCGGTGGTGGCCCGGTCGGCGCGGAACAGGATGACGCCGGCCAGCACCAGCGAGGGCGCCGCCGCCGCCACGTCGAAGGACATGACCTGCACGATCAGGGTCGTTCCCACATTGGCGCCCAGCATGGCGGCCAGCGCCGGCACGAGGTCCACCAGGCCGCCGGCGGCAAAGCCGGTGACCATCAGCGCCGTGGCGGTGCTGCTCTGGAGCAGGGCGGTGATGCCGAGCCCGGCGGCGAAGCCCTGCCATCGCCCGCGCAGCGCCTTGCCGAGCACGGCGCGCAGGCGCGGACCGAGGGCCCGCTCCACCGCGCGGCGCACCATGTGCGTGCCCCACAGCAGCAGCGCCACATAGCCGGCAAGGTCGATCAGGGTGACGGAAAAGGTCATCGCCGCGCGGTCATCCCCTCCTCGCGGTCCGGCCGGGACCGCAGATCATTAGCCAGCTATAAGATGACGCGCATTTTGCCCTGCAGCAAGAGGCCGGGCACCGTCCCGGAGCGGCAGGCCGCGCCGGCCGCCCTTGCCCTCGGGGTATTCGACGCCGAACCGGCCCGCGCCTCACGCCGGCCGCGGCGCCATCACGATGCCTTCGGGAATGCCGCCGCCCGCGCTCGCGCCGAACGCGGCGACCGCCGGCGCCGGCCGGGCGGCGCGCTCCCCGTCCTCGCGCACCACCAGCACCGGGACGGCCGAATGGGTGAGCACCTTGGTGGTCTCGCTGCCCAGCAGCACCGCCGAGAGGCCGTGCCGCCCGTGGGACGACATCACGATGAGGTCGCAGCCGTTGTCCTGCGCGGCGGTGATGATGCCGGCATAGGGCTGCTCGCACTCCAGATGCAGCGTGCGCGCGGCAACGCCCGCCGCGGCGGCGCGCTCGGTGGCGGGGCGCAGCACCCGCTCCGCCCGCGCGCGCATGTAGGAACGGTATTCCTCCGGCGTGTCCGTCAGGAAGCCGGGGTCGCTGCTCAGCACGTGGAAGGGCTCGGTGACGGTCACCAGCAGCGCGTCGGCGTTGAGCTGGCGGGCCAGGTCGATGCCGTGCGTCACGCCGATCTCGGACAAGGGCGAGCCATCGGTCGCGATG
>JAFIHR010000254.1 GCA_017849325.1 Xanthobacter autotrophicus
CATGTGCGTCATCGCCGACGACAAGGGCGTGGAGAGCCTCGCCGGCGTCATGGGCGGCGAGGAGTCCGGCTGCGACGAGGCCACCACCGACGTGGTGATCGAATCCGCGCTGTGGGAGCCCATCAACATCGCCCAGACCGGCCGCAAGCTGGGGCTCAATTCCGACGCCCGCTTCCGCTTCGAGCGCGGCATCGATCCGGCCTTCACCTTGCCGGGGCTCGATCTCGCCACCCATCTGGTGCTGCAATTCTGCGGCGGCGAAGCCTCCGAGGTGGTGCTGGCCGGCGCCATCCCCGACACCAGCCGCACCCTCCCCTTCCCGCTCGCCGAGGTGAAGCGCCTCACCGGCCTTGAGGCCAGCGAGGAGGAGATCCGCGACGTGCTGGGCAAGCTGGGCTTCGCCGTCTCCGGGGCGGCGCCGGTGCTGGACGTGGTGCCGCCTTCCTGGCGCGCCGACATCGAGGGCAAGGCAGACCTCGTGGAAGAGGTGGTGCGCATCCTCGGGCTGGAGCGGGTGCCTTCCACCCCCCTGCCCCCGTCCGAGAATGCCCGCCGGCCCATCCTCACCACCCTGCAGATCCGCTCCCGCAAGGCCCGCCGGTCGCTGGCGGCGCGCGGGCTGGTGGAGGCGGTCACCTGGTCCTTCCTCTCCCACAAGGAGGCGGAGCTGTTCGGCGGCGGGGCGGCGGAGCTGGCGCTCTCCAATCCCATCGCGGCGGAGCTGTCGGACATGCGGCCGAGCCTCCTGCCCGGCCTCATCCGCGCGGCGCAGGCCAATGCGGACCGGGGCTTTGCCGATACGGCCCTGTTCGAGGTGGGGCAGGTGTTCGCCGGCGACAAGCCGAAGGATCAGAGCCAGCACGCCTCCGGCATCCGCCGCGGCACCGCCAAGCCGGCCGGCGCCGGCCGCCACTGGTCCGGCACCGCCGGCGCGGTGGACGTGTTCGACGCCAAGGCCGATGCGCTGGCCGCCCTTGCCGCCTGCAACGCCCCGGTGGCGAACCTCCAGGTCACCACCGATGCGCCGGCCTGGTATCATCCCGGCCGCTCGGGCACCCTGCGGCTCGGCTCCAACGCCATGGCCCATTTCGGCGAGCTCCACCCGGCGGTGCTGCAGGCCCTCGACGTGGCCGGGCCGGTGGTGGGCTTCGAGATCGTGCTCGACCGCATCCCCGAGCCCAAGGCCAAGCCCACCAAGGTGAAGCCGCAGATCGAATTGTCCGCCTTCCAGCCGGTGAAGCGCGACTTCGCCTTCGTGGTGGCGCGCACCGTGGCCGCGGCGGACATCCTCAAGGCTGCCCAGGGCGCCGACAAGAAGCTGGTGACGGGAGTCGGCGTGTTCGATCTCTATGAGGGCGCGGGCATCGATCCCGACAAGAAGTCGGTGGCGGTGGAGGTGACCCTTCAGCCGCGCGAGCGCACGCTTACCGACAAGGAGATCGAGGAGGTCGCCGGCAAGATCGTCGCCGAGGTGACGAAGAAGACCGGCGCCAGCCTCCGGGCCTGACCGGCGCGTCGCGCCCGCGCGTTCAGCGCACGGCGCGTCCGCCGGTGGCATCGCCCGCGAGGATGGCGAGCGCCTGCGCCGCCGCCCGCTCGCCGGAGGCCCACGCCCCCGGCAGGGTCCCCCACAGGGTCTCATGGGTATGCTCGCCGGCCAGCAGCAGGCGGCCGGAGATCACCTCCGACAGGGCGCGGCGGAACGAGCCGGCCCCCGGCAGCGCGCAGGACATGGCACCCAAAGCAAAGGGCTCCTTGGTCCAGCGCGTGGCATGCACCTCGCCGATCCCGCGCGCCGCACCGGCGCCGAACTCCCGCGTCAGCGCCTCGACGAGGAAGGCGCGGGCGGCGGCCGGCGGCGCGTCGGCGAGATCGCGGGCGAGGCGCCCGCCCACCTCCAGGCTGTGCACGTCGCTGCCGCCGAGCCGGGCGATCAGGGCATAGGCGCGCTCGCCGTCGGCCTTGAACTGGACCAGTTCGTCGGCGCCGAGCCCCAGCGGGTTGCCCGGCAGGGTGAAGGCGATGTGGTCGTAGGCGCCGAGGGTGATGCGGCTGAGCCCCGCGCCGTAGCGCTGCACCAGGCCGGGCTGGAAGCGCAGCTTGCCCGCCGCGATCACGCTCGGCGGCACGGCGACGATGGCGACCTGGCCGCGCACCGTGCCGCGATTGGTCTCCACCTGGATGAGCCGGCCACGCAGGCTGATTTCCCGCGCCGCGGTGTCCAACGTCACGGCGAGCGGCGCCGCGAGCTTGGTCAGCGCCGCGCCCAGGCCCTGGCGGCAGGTGAGCGCGCCTTCCCGCTCCTCGGCACGGGAATAGTCCACGGTGGACACTTCTTCGAGGTCCTTGCCGCAGAAGAACGGGCCGGTGACGAAATGGGCGCTGGCGGAGAACGCGCCGAGATCGGGCAGCACCCGCGCCGCCGCGAGGTCGCGCCCGGAATCGCCGGCGGCGATAATGGCCCGCTGGGCGCGGCGCGCGGTGCCGACGAAGTCCTCATATTCAACGTCGTTGGCTTCGCGCCCGGCGATGTAGAGGCGCGCGGCCGTGGGCACCGCAGGAATGTCGAAGCCCTGTCCGCGGGCAAGATCGGCGAAGGCCGCCGCGCCGGGCAGGAACAGCCGCTGCGCGCCGAGATCGAAGGGCACGCCGAACAGCGCGGTATCGGTGCGGGCCCGGCCGCCCACCCGGCCCGTGGCCTCCAGCAGCAGATAGGTGCGCCCGGCCTCGGCCAGCTTGCGGGCCGCGGCGATGCCCGCCGCCCCGGCGCCGATGATGACCACGTCTGCCTCGCCCGACGCCGTCTGGCCGAGCGCGCGCCACGGCCCGGCAACCGCTCCGGCGGCAAGGCTTAGGGCACCGGCCATCATCCGGCGGCGCGAGAGGGAGGGTCCTGCTAGGCGGGTCACAGCGGGCGGACGCTAGCACGCCCGGTCAGGCGGTGCGAGGGGGCGCGCCGGGCCATCAGCTCTTGCGCTCGGCGACGAAGCGGGCCGCCTCGGCCAGCACGGCGCCCCGCGCGCCGAACGGGGCGAGCGCCGCCTCGGCATCGGCCACCAGCGCCGCGAGATGGGCCCGCGCGCCGCCGAGCCCGAAGCTGGAGACCAGCGTCGCCTTGCCCGCCGCCGCATCCTTGCCCACCTTCTTGCCCACCTCCTCGGCGCTGCCCTCCACGTCGAGGATGTCGTCGGCGATCTGGAA
>JAFIHR010000255.1 GCA_017849325.1 Xanthobacter autotrophicus
CCCCAAAGGCGCCCGCCATCCTTTTGCCGCCTCCATCCCATCAGATCCGGCCCCTGGTTCGGCGGATCACCCCGGTTGCGTTGACGCGCGCCCATGGGGAAGGCATGGTCCGCCATACGTCTAGGGAAAGCGGGTCCGCGCTCGGGCGCGGCAATCAGCCAAAGGGACGGAGTTTTGCAGCAGCGACGATCCGCCGGCGCATGGCGCGAGGCCGCGAGCGCGGCCGGGCTCGGAGACGATCCACCCCTCGGCACCGATGGCGACGAGGAAGAGATCGATCGCCGCCGCGTGTCGGTCCGCTGGTTCGCGGCCACGCTCCTGACGGCCCTGTGCGGCAGCTTCCTGATGGGCGGCGCGGTCTATGCCGCCCTCGACAGCGAACATCGCTTCGTCACCATGCCCGAGCGGGTGCGCGCGGCCATCCGCGGCGCCCTGTCCGCCGGCGAGCGGCCGACCAATTCGGCCCGCAAGGGCGATCGCATGTCGCTGCTGGCCGAGGCCTCGACCGCCCGGCAGACCTTCCGCGTCTCCACCACCACCAAGATCGGCGACCGCGAGATCATCAAGGTGCGCCCCTTCACCCGGGTGGCCGCCAACCTGGCGATGAGCACCACCTCGGTCTCCGCCAACATCCCGCGCTACAATCCCACCCAGATCGTCGCCGAATCCGCCGATGACGACACCCCGGCCCCGCAGGCCGAGCCCACCGGCGAGGTGACGGTGGTCATGCGCGACCTTTCGGGCCTGCCCGCCAACACCAAGTTCGGCGGCTCGACGCCGATGGAGAACGTCCTGGTGAAGGTGCGCGAGGTGGCGGAGCTGGCCAGCGCCGCGCCGCCCGTCGGCCTGCCCTCGGCGATTGCCGGGCTGGGCCAGAAATTCTCCCCCGGCGCGCTCTCCTATGCCAGCGAGGGCGGCTATTCCTTCACCGGCGCGTCGGCCCGGCTGGAGGCGCCGGAGAACATCAGTTTCGTGCCGAAGAGCTCGGCCGAAACCTCCGGCGGCAACGACTGGTCGGAGACCACGGTGGTGGTCAAGAAGGGCGACACCATCGCCTCCATCCTGACCGACGCCGGCGTCCCGCCCGAGGATGCGCGGGGGCTCGCCTCGGCCTTCGGCCGCGGTCGGGACGGCAAGGTCAAGGACGGGCTGCGGGTGCGCATGCTGCTGCAGCAGGAAGGCAAGAAGACCCTCCCCCTGCGCGTCTCGCTCTTCTCCGATACCGGCCATGAGGGCACCGTGGCGGCATCGGACGACGGGCGCTACGTCTCGGTGGCCGAGCCGTCGGAAACCGAGATGGCCGGTGTCTCCGAGGAGGCCGAGGACGACAGCGGCCCCGGCATCCGGCTCTATGAGAGCATCTACGAGACCGCCCTGCGCAACGAGATGCCGCGCAACGTCATCGCCGACATCATCCGGATCTATTCGTTCGACGTGGACTTCCAGCGCCGCGTGCGGCCGGGCGACAATTTCGAGGTGCTCTACTCGGACGACGGCTCCAACAACGACGTCATGTTCGCCGCCCTCACCGTCGGCGGGGAAACCCGGCACTACTACCGCTTCCAGACCTCCGACGACGGCGTCGTCGATTACTATGACGAGGAAGGCAAGAGCGCGAAGAAGTTCCTGGTCCGCAAGCCGCTCTCCGGCGGCGTGATGCGTTCGCCCTTCGGCTACCGGCGCCACCCCATCCTCGGCTATGCGAAGCTGCACACCGGCGTGGACTGGGCGGATGTCACCGGCACGCCGATCTACGCGGCCGGCAACGGCACGATCATCAGCGCCGGCTGGAAGTCGGGCTACGGGCGGCACACCGAGATCCAGCACGCCAACGGCTACGTGACCACCTATTCGCACCAGTCTGGCTTCGCCCGCGGCATCCGCGACGGCGTCACGGTGCGCCAGGGTCAGCTGATCGGCTACATCGGCTCCACTGGCCTCTCCACCGGCCCGCACCTGCATTATGAAGTGAAGATCAACGGCAATTTCGTCGATCCCATGCGCATCAAGCTGCCCCGCGGACGCGCCCTCACCGGGCGCTTCCTGACCGACTTCAACCATGAGCGCGAGCGCATCGACGCCCTGATGAACCACGCCCCGATGCAGCCGAAGGTGGCGTCCACCACCGGCGCCCGCTCGGCCCGCAACTGAGGCACCAGCCGCGGGACGCTGGCGCTGGCGCTGGCGCCGGCGCGAAGCTCCCCCGACCGCGCGGCTTCGACCTGAGAGTGGACATGAAAAGGGGCTCCTCCCGGCTGGGAGGAGCCCCTTTTCCGTTGCAGCGCCCGCGGTGCCCGAGGACGGCGGCGGGCCTCAGGCGGCCTGATTCACCTCGCCCGGCGCGGTCTGGAAGGCGAGGTGGTCGCCCTCCAGCGTCACCCGCACCGCCGCCCCGTCCATGATCTCGCCGCCGAGGATCTTCTCGGCGAGGGGATCCTGCACCAGCTTCTGGATGGTGCGCTTCAGGGGCCGGGCGCCGTAGGCCGGGTCGTAGCCCTTGTCGGCCAGGAAGGACCGCGCCTCCGGGGTGAGCTCGATGGTGATCTTGCGATCCTCCAGGAGCTTCCTGAGGCGGCCCATCTGGATATCGACGATGGAGTCCATCTGCTCGCGGAGCAGGCGGTGGAACATGACGATCTCGTCGATGCGGTTGATGAACTCCGGCCGGAAGTGCCGGCGCACCGCCTGCATCACGAGGTCGTAGGCCTCGTCGTCGGAGATCACCTTCTCCCCGTCCGTCCCCGGCAGGGAGAAGCCGATGGGCTGGCGCGGATCTGCCAGGAACTCGGCCCCGAGGTTCGAGGTCATGACGATGAGCACGTTGCGGAAATCCACCGTGCGGCCCTGCCCGTCCGTCAGGCGCCCGTCGTCGAGCACCTGGAGCAGGACGTTGAACACGTCCGGATGGGCCTTCTCCACCTCGTCGAACAGCACCACCTGATAGGGCCGGCGGCGCACCGCCTCGGTGAGGGCGCCGCCCTCGTCATAGCCCACATAGCCGGGAGGGGCGCCAATGAGGCGGCTCACGGAGTGCTTCTCCATGTATTCCGACATGTCGATGCGCACCATGGCGGTCTCGTCGTCGAACAGGAACTCGGCCAGCGCCTTGGTCAGCTCGGTCTTGCCGACGCCGGTCGGGCCGAGGAAGAGGAACGAGCCGATGGGCCGGTTCGGGTCCTGCAGGCCGGCGCGGGCCCGGCGCACCGCGGTGGAGACGGCGGCCACGGCCTCCGACTGGCCCACCACGCGGCGGGCGAGCTCCAGCTCCATGCGCAGCAGCTTCTCGCGCTCGCCTTCCAGCATCTTGTCCACCGGCACGCCGGTCCAGCGGGAGACGACGCCGGCGATGTGGTTGGGCGTCACCGCCTCTTCCACGGTCTGGCCGTTGTTGCCCGCCTTCTCGATCTCGGCGAGGCGCTTCTCCAGCTCCGGGATCACCGAATAGGTGAGCTCGCCGGCCTTCTGATACTCGCCGTGGCGCTGCGCGGACTGGAGGTCGGCGCGGGCCTGATCGAGCTTGGCCTTGACCGAGGTGGCCTCGGACAGCTTCTCCTTCTCCGCCTTCCATTTGGCGGTGAGGACGGAGGCTTCCTCCTCCAGCTCGCCCAGATCCTTCTCGAGGCGCGCGAGGCGGTCCTTGGAGGCCTGGTCGGTCTCCTTCTTCAGGGCCTCCTGCTCGATCTTGAGGCGGACGATCTCGCGGTCGAGATTGTCCAGCTCCTCGGGCTTGGAATCCACTTGCATGCGCAGCCGCGAGGCGGCCTCGTCCATCAGGTCGATGGCCTTGTCGGGCAGGAAGCGGTCGGTGATGTAGCGGTTGGACAGCACCGCCGCCGACACCAGCGCCGAATCGGTGATGCGCACGCCGTGGTGCAGCTCGTACTTCTCCTTCAGTCCGCGCAGGATGGAGACGGTATCCTCCACCGTGGGCTCGGAGACGAAGACGGGCTGGAAGCGGCGGGCCAGGGCCGCGTCCTTCTCCACGTGCTTGCGATACTCATCCAGCGTGGTCGCGCCGACGCAGTGCAGCTCGCCGCGGGCGAGGGCCGGCTTCAGCAGGTTGGAGGCATCCATGGCGCCGTCGGTCTTGCCGGCGCCGACCAGGGTGTGCATCTCGTCGATGAACAGGATGATGCCGCCTTCC
>JAFIHR010000256.1 GCA_017849325.1 Xanthobacter autotrophicus
CATGGTGGAGGAGGGCTGCGTCTTCCTGTGGACCTGGGATGCGCGGCCCTATCCTCAGTTTCCCCTCGCCGCCGATATCTGGGCGGACGGGGCGAACTGGGCGCTCGGCCACTGGCTCACCGGCCGGCTCGGCGCAGCGCCTCTCGACGGCCTGGTGGCCACGCTTTCGGCCGATTTCGGCATTTCCGGCGTCGTCAGCACCGACCTGTTCGGCGTGGTGGAGGGCTATGTGGTGGAGAGCGCCATGTCGGCCCGCTCCGCCCTCGATCCGCTGGCGCGCGCCTTCGCCTTCCAGGCCCGCGAGGAGGGCGAGCACATGGTCTTCGCCACCCGCGGCGCCGGGCAGGTGACCGCCCTTTCCGTCACCGACCTGGTGCAGGAGGAGGGGGCTCCGCTGCTCTCCCTCACCCGCGCCCAGGAGAGCGAGCTGCCTCTGGAAGTGACGGTGGGCTTCATCGACGGCCAGCAGGATTACCGGCAGGCCGCGGTGTCCTCGCGCCGCCTCGTGGGAACGAGCCGGCATGCCACCCAGGCGGATCTCGCCGTGGTCGCAAGCCCCGCCGTGATGGTGCGGGCGGCGGACATCTGGCTGCAGGACCTTTGGGCGGGCCGGGAGACGGCGAGCTTCTCCCTGCCGCCGTCCCGCGCCGCGCTCGCGGTGGGCGACGTGGTGCGGCTGGATTTCGAAGGCCGCGCCCGGCTGCTGGAGATCGTCAGGGTCGAGGATCGCGAGGCGCGCGCCGTCACCGCGCGCAGCATCGAGCCGGAGGTGTTCGACACCTCCCTCGCCGCCGATGCCGCCGGACGGGTGGCGCTGCCTGCGGTCTCCGGTCCGCCGGCGGTGGTGGTGCTCGACCTGCCGCCGCTGAAGACGGACGAGCCCCTGCCGCTCCAGGTGCTGGGCGCCGACGTCTCGCCCTGGCCGGGGACCCTCGCGATCTGGCGCTCGAGCAATGGGGCGAGCTTCGATGCCATCGCCCCGGTGGAGAGCGCGGCCACGGTCGGTACCCTGCTCGATACGCTGCCGCCCGGCCCGCTCTGGAGGTTCGACCGCTCGACCGCGGTCAAGATCGACGTGGGCCCGGCGCTGCTCGCCTCCGCCAGCGAGGCCCAGGTGCTGGACGGCGCCAATGCCCTCGCCCTTCACGCCGAGGGGCGGGAGACGGAAATCCTCCAGTTCTGCGAGGCGGAGCTGGTGGAGGAGGGGGTCTATCGCCTGTCCGGCCTGCTCCGCGGGCTCGCCGGCACCGAGGCGGCCGGCGCGGAGCCCTGGCCGGAAGGGACGCAGGCGCTGCTGCTCGATGCCGCCCTCGTGACCGTTGCGAGCGGCCTCACCGCGCTGGGGCGCCGCTTCATCTACCGGGTGGGCGCGGCGCGGCGCGATCACGGCGATGCCGATGTCACCGAGGTGGCGGCAAGCGTGGGGTCCGTGGCGCTGCGGCCCTTCGCGCCGGTGCATCTCAGGGCCGCGCGCACCGGGGAGGGCATCGTGATCTCGTTCATCCGCCGCACGCGAGTGGACGGCGATGGCTGGGAGGCCCTCGACGTGCCGTTGGGCGAGGCCAGCGAAGCCTATGAGGTGGAAATCCTGAACGGAACCGAGGTGGTGCGCCGCCTCGCACCGACCGCCACGTCACTCGTCTATGCCGCCGCCGATGAGCTTGCCGATTTCGGCGCGCCGCAGGCCGCACTTGCCGTGCGGGTGGCGCAGCGCTCCGCCAGCATCGGCTCCGGCACCTTCGCCGCGCGCACCCTCACGCTCTGATCCTTCCCCTTCAGGAGTGCCCCATGTCGTCCGATCAGTCGGCGAACCTGGCGCTGCCGTATCTCGCGGCGGCCCAGGCGCAGAAGCATGTCACCCATAACGAGGCGATCCGCCGGCTCGACGCCTTCGTGCATCTGGTTCTGGAGAGCGTCACCGCCGCCGCGCCGCCCGCCGAGCCGGAGGAGGGCGCGCGCTGGTTCGTGCCCGACGGGGCGAGCGGGGCCTTCGCCGGAAGGCAGGGCACCCTCGCCGCCTATGAGGCCGGCGTGTTCGACTTCCTGCCGCTGAAGGCGGGCTTTCTCGGCTTCGTCCGCGACGAGGGGCGCCTCGCCCTGTTCGATGGCGGCCACTGGGTCTCGCCCCTCGCCGCCTCCGCCCAGCGGGCCACCATCGAGGCGCGGGTGATGGAAGAGGACGTGACGCTCGCCGGCCCCTCGGTGGACACCGCCATGGCCATTCCCGACCGGGCCATCGTGCTCGGGGTCTCCACCCGCACGCTCACGACGATCGCGGGCGCCACCTCCTACGACTGCGGCATCGCGGGGGAGCCGGCCAAGTTCGGCGGCGTCCTCGGCATCGCGGCGGGCGCCAGCAATTCCGGCGTCATCGGCCCCACCGCCTTCTATGCGGCCACCCCGGTCCGGCTCACCGCCAACGGCGGCGACTTCACCGGCGGGGCGGTGCGCGTCGCCGTCCATTTCCTCACCTGCCCGGCGCCCGCCGCCTGAACCTTCCTCCCGCTGGAGATGTCTCGCCATGCCCTACCAGTCCGCCCGTGACCCCTTGTCCGGGCTCGCCTCCTCGCTCTCCTCGCCGGCCCGGCGGGTGGTGCTCCTCGTGCCTTCCGACGTTGCCGACCTCGACCCCTATGCCAAGGCGCTCTGGGTCCATGTGCCGGCCGATGTGGCGGGCGGCGTCGCCACGGTGCGGGTCACGGCGGTGGGCGCCGCCGACGGCGAGAGCGTCGATCTCTACGCCCCGCCCGGTCTCATGCCGCTGCCGCCGTTCCAGGCCCGCAAGGTGTGGGCCACCGGCACCACCGCCGGCGTCCGGGTCTATGCGCTCACCGACCGCTGAGCTCCCGTCCCTCTCCGGCATCGGGGCGGCCGGGCGCCACCCAGATGCCGGCCACCCAATGGAGTGTCCGCCATGGATCTCTCACTCGGCCTCTGCCTGTGCCCGGTCCTGATGGGGGCCGGCCTGCCGCAGGCGCTGTCCGCGGGGCCGATCTCCCTCGCCTGGGACGACGCGACGGGAACCCCCGTCTTCATCGCCTGGGACACCGCCGGCGTGGGCGAAACGCCGCTCACCTGGGACGGGGTGCTGCCCGATCCCGACCTCATCGGCTGGACGGACGCCGCGAACGGGCTCGTTTCGCTGGCCTGGAACGACGCCTTCGCGACGAGCCAAGACCTCACCTGGAGTAACGCCCAATGACCACGGTCAATATCAAAGACGGACCGCTGCTGAACCTTACCCATGTCGTCGGCCACGATGCCGACGGCATAGGCGGGCGCATCGGCTATTCCTCCTTTCCGCTGAAGCAGGGCATCGCCGTGCTGGGCGACAGCCGCCTCGCCAACAGCGCGGCGGGGACCACCTACGGCACCCAGGGGCCGACCTTCATCAATCAGGCGAGCTATCGTCTGAAGGGACGCCTGCCCGTGATCTATGACGGGGCGGTGTCCGGCCAGAGGTCGGATCAGTATCTGGCGCGCCTCGATGCCGTGCTCGGCAGCGGCGCGGGCATGATCGCCATCTTCGGCGTCTACAACGATGTGGTGCAGAACTACACGGCGCAGCAGGCCTGGACCGGCTACAACAGCGCCATCGGCCTGAAG
>JAFIHR010000257.1 GCA_017849325.1 Xanthobacter autotrophicus
CGCAGAAGCGCGTCGAAGGTCGCCAGGATGGTCCGGCTCTCCGCGTCGATTGCCTCCAGCTCGGCGCGGGCCGAGCCTCCCGCGGCCTCAAGATCCAGCGCCTTCTCCACGCTGATCCGCAGATGGCTCATGGGTGTCCTCAGGTCGTGGGCGATGTCCGAGGCAATCTGCCGGTTGGCCTCCACCGCATCGCCGAGCCTTTTGACCGCGCCGTCGATGAGTCCCGCGATGCGATCGATGTCGTCGCCCCTGCCGTTCACGGGCATGGGCACGTCGAAGCGGCCTTCTGCGACCTTCTCCAAGGCGCGCTGGATCTCCGAAATGCGCTGGTTCATGCGGTGGGAGAGCGCGACGCCGCCCGCCAGCGAGATGGCGACGAGCAAAAGCCCGGCCCAGAAGGCGCCCTTGAGAAAGACCTCTTCGATCTCGCTCACATCTTCGGCGCTGCGACCCACCAACAGGCTCAGCTCGCCCAACTTTCCGGTGCGGACGTCATAATCATAGTCCACGGGAATACCGAAGGCGCTGCCGCTCATTTCTCCGGTTGGTGGCAGGGCGCCGGGGAGGGTCACGTTGCCGGCGAGCGGCGTGCCGTCGGGCCCGCGCAGGATGTAGACGCGGTCCTTCGCGCGCACGGATTGGGCGTGGACCTGAAGGGTGCTGACGAGGTCCTCTTCACCGCTCGCCTTGTAGAGGTCCGCGAAGAACGCGAAGTCCTGATCCACTGCGCGCCAATGACGATGAACCAGTTCCTGCCGGATGATCAGATAGGCCGCCGTGCCGGCCATGGCCGCCGCCCCCAGGAACAGGAGGAGAAAAAGCACGGCCGTCTTGAAGCCGCTGCTGCGGATAAGCTCAGCGCGGGCCATCGATGCGGTAGCCGGTGTTGCGCACGGTGTGCAGGAGCGGTGTGTCGAACGGCTTGTCGATCTTGGCCCTGAGGCGACTGATATGGGTCTCGATGACGCTCGTCTCCGGGTCGAACTGAAAGTTCCAGACCTTCTCCAGGAGCATGGTGCGGGTGAGCACGCGCCCCTGCGCACGCATCAATGTCTCCAGCAGCGCGAACTCTCGCGGCAAGAGGCTGATCTCGCGGCCGGCGCGGGTCACCCGGCGGCGGATGAGATCCAGCTCCAGATCATGCACCTTCAGGCGCGTCTGCTCGGGTACCAGCACCGGGCGGCGCGCGAGAGCGGCCACCCGCGCGGCCAGCTCGGTAAAGGCGAACGGCTTGACGAGATAGTCATCGCCGCCAGACTCCAGGCCCTCCACGCGATCATCCACGCCGGCGACCGAGGTGAGGAAGATCACCGGCGTGCGATTGCCGGCGGCCCGCAGCGCCTTGACCATGGCGAGGCCGCCGAGCTTCGGCAGCATGCGATCGGCGACGATCACGTCATAGGTCTCGCAGGTCGCCTGAAAGAGGCCATCCGCGCCGTTGGCGATCACGTCACAGACATGACCGGCTTCCTCGAAGCCCTGCCGCACATAATCGGCAGTCTTCAGATCGTCCTCGACAAGCAGAATGCGCAATGGCTCGTCTCCGATGCTTTGGCGCATCCTATTCGAATGGGCCCGCCTCGCCGAGGCCTGCCCCGGTATCCGTTAGGTGCGTTCCCGCGCCGGGTCCAGCTCGACCGTGGCGGCCCGTTCACGCTTCTCCCGCCACAGGGTGGCCGCGATGATGCCCGCCATCAGAAGGATGCACACAAACGCGGCATTGTAGGTGCCGAGATCGAGACCGCCATGGGCGAGCGGCTTGGTCAGGAAATCGCCGAAGGTAGCGCCGAACGGTCGGGTGAAGATGAAGGCGATCCAGAAGAGCGCGATCTCATTCATCGCCCTTGTGTAATGCAGGATCAGCACCGCCGCGATGATGGCCGTGCAGATCAGGGCCGCGTCCATGTAACCGAGGCCCAGATTGTCCACCAGGAAGTCGCCGAAGGCGGTGCCCAGGCTGTTGGAGAACACCACGGCGATCCAGAAGGTGATCTCCGCGTCCGTGCGCGCGATGGGGTCGACGCTGAGGTTGCCGTCGCGCTTGTACCAGACCGCCAGGGTGGCGATGAGGCCGGCAGTCAGGAGAAGAGACCCGCTGGCGTATCCGAGGCCCAGGGTGCGATCCATCATGTCGGAGATTTCGGTGCCCGCCGTCGTGGTCGCGACGATGGCCGCCCAGAACAGCGCGGGATGGAAGGATTTCGCGCGGACCTGGAAGAAGATGACGGCCACGAGCAGGGCCCCGGTGATCCCGAGACCCGCGCTGTAACCCAGATTGAGCGTTTGGGAGATGAAGTCGCCGGCGGTCTCGCCAAGCGTCGTCGCGATGATCTTCATGAGCCAGAAGACGGCGGTGACTTCCGCGATCTTGTTGATGGCCGGCGCAAGGGGCTCGGCCGCGCCGGAGACGGCTGGCTCGGTGGGGGGCAAAGGGCTCATGGCATATCCGATCGAATTGAGGAATGAGGCTGCAAGCCGGGATTGGAGGGCGACCTGCGTCAGCGATCCGCGTTCCGAAGGGCGCCGGCTTCGTCGCCTTCGCGGGTCAGCGTCATGAAGGCGATCACGGCGGCGATGCAGAAGAGGAAGATGAGGCTCGTCACGGTGGTGCCGAGGCCCAGCCCGCCGGCATCGGTCGGCTGGGAGACGAGGTCACCGAAGGAGGCGCCCATGGGCCGGGTAAAGATATAGGCCAGCCAGAATGCGAGGATGCCATTGATCTTGAAGACGAAATAGGCGAGCGCGATGGCGCCGATCACCGCCGTGTAGGCAAGACCCGCGGACAGATAGCCGAGCCCCAGCCCCTCTGCCGCGAGATCACCAGCCGCCGTGCCGAGGGCGAAGGTGAACAAGATCGTCAGCCAGTAGAAGGCCTCACGGCGGAAGCTATAGATGGTATGGATCGAGAGCGTGCCCTCGACGAGGTACCACAGCGAAAAAGTGGCCGCGAGTGCCGCACCAAATCCGAGGGTGGCGGCCTCCAGGCTGACGCCAAGCCCATCCACCAGATTGTCGGTGATCAGCGTGCCGACGACGCTGATGAGCACCACTGTCAGCCAATAGACCCAGGGCACATACCTGCGCTGTGCAAACTGGAGAACCAGGGCCGCGATGAGGAACCCGCTCATGATGACGGAGGTCGCGGCAAGGCCGAGCCCGAGCGCCATGTTCAGATAGTCGGCCGCCGTCTCGCCCACTGTCACGGCGAGCAGCTTCACGATCCAGAAGTCGGCCGTGACCTGCGGCACGCGGTTCGGGATCGGTGGGCTACGGTCCGCGACATGGGAAACCGCATCAAGAGCAAGGGTGTCCATGGCAGTGCTTCGGGTGGCCTCTCCCACCCGCCTTTCTGGGCTCGACAGGCCGACGCTTCGAGCGAAGCGTCGGAAGCGGGCCGCGCCTCCGCGACGGCCCGATCGGCCTTGCTTCTGACAGGGAAATCTCGCGACCAGCTGTCCGCCAGTTTACAAATCCGTAAGCTGGCGCTTGAAATCGGGATCTATCGAAGCAATAGGCTCTCGCATGTGCGGATAGTTTCCGCTGCCGGCTCAGTACGGCGAGCGGCGCCGTACCGCCGCTCTCCTTCCGGATTTCCAATCCGCGAAAACCTGCACCTGCGAACAGAGCGCCCCCGTCGCTAAGCAACCTCTCCGAGACAGCGACACGCTTACTCCGCGAGCGTTCGTCTCGGCGATGAAGGTGCGTTTCGTGTCTCGGTCACAAACGCTAAATGTCGGTTCCTGGCGCGACGGTGACGTCGTCCCGCTGCCATCATCGGCGTCCCGGCCGGGTGGAGGCGGGGCAAGGGTCGGAGCAGATCGGGATCTGAGGCTTGGCGCCGGCCGTTCCGGAGTCGCCGGTGTTGTGCCCTGGCTGCGCCAAATTTTCGCTCTGGGCCTTGATACCCGGAAGTTTACGCAACATATTAAGTTACATGAAAAGGGATAGCCGACTGTCGGGCGTGCTTCACGTCCTGCTGCACATGGCGGATCACTCCGCTCCGGTCACATCTGAAGCGCTGGCCCGCGCCATGAGCACCAATCCCGTGGTCATCCGCAGGATCATGGCGGGTCTGCGCGACCGGGGTTACGTCCGGTCCGAAAAGGGCCATGGCGGCGGATGGACGATCGGCTGCGATCTCGCCACGGTCACGCTTCGGGACATTTACGACGCGCTCGGAAGGCCGGAGCTGCTGGCCATGGGCAACCGCACGGAGGCGCCCGGCTGTCTGGTCGAGCAGGCCGTCAATGCCGCGCTTGGCGAGGCCTTCGATGAAGCC
>JAFIHR010000038.1 GCA_017849325.1 Xanthobacter autotrophicus
GATCTGCGGCAACGACCTGCTCGCCGCCGGCGCCCTCTTCGAGGCGCAGGCGACCGGGCTGGCGGTGCCGGATGCGCTCTCCATCGCCGGCATCGACAATCTGGAGATCGCGGCCCATCTCACGCCGCCGCTCACCACGGTTCACCTGCCCACCACGGAGCTGGGGCGCGCGGTGGCGCGGCAGCTGCTCGCCCGGCTCAGGGGCGAGACGCAGCCGCAGCGGCTGGAGCTGGCCATCGAGCTCGTCGTCCGCCGTTCCGCCGCCGCGCCGTCAGCGATGCCGGGTGACGAGGCCGAAGCGCGCGCGCCCGGGCGGCGCGTCAAAGCGCGGCCTGACCTGCGCAAGTCCCGCACGCCGACGTCGGCTGCATGAGCGGCCGGGCACCTTGGCCGGGAGGGCCCCGCAGCCATCGGGCACCCCCGCCGGCGCAAGCTGCCGGACGCGGCCCCCGGTCCTGCTGCGAAAGGGGGGTGCCTCGGGCGTGTTCCGGCCGGCGAGGGGTAGGCGCAGCCCGCTCCTGCGGCCACACGCAGGTGCCGTTCGACGACCAGCGGCCCCTCCACGGCGTTCGCGCGACGTGCGCGAGGGCCGATCTTGCCTCCTCCCGACCCGCGGCGCAGATTGATCGGCACGTCCATGACCGGCCTCGGCGAGGGGATCGGCCGCACCGGACCGGCGCGGGGAATAGGTGTTCCGTCCCGGCTCCGCGGCCAGTGCGCACCGATCGCGGCACGCGGAGCGATCCGGGCCATGCGGCCCCATGTCGGACGAGCGGGTGATGCGGCTTCTTCTGGTCGAGGACAATTGCGAGCTGGCGGACTGGCTGGCCAAGATCCTGCGCCGGGAAACCTTCGTCGTGGACGTGCTGCACGATGGCGAGGCGGCCGACCAGGCGCTCAGCCTCGAAACCTACGACCTCGTCATCCTCGACCTCACCCTGCCGGGCCTGAGCGGCATGCAGCTCCTGAAACGGCTGCGCAGCCGCAGCAACACCGTCCCGGTCATCATCCTCACCGCCAACGCCAGCCTCGACGGGCGCGTCGCCGGCCTCGACGAGGGCGCCGACGACTATCTCGCGAAGCCGTTCGACATCGCCGAGCTCGAGGCCCGGATCCGCGTCCAGCTGCGCCGCTCGGCCAACAGGCCGGATCCGGTGATCAGCTGCGGCACCCTGGCGTTCGATACCAACACCCGCCTGTTCCGGCTCGGCCCGGCGCCGCTCGCCCTCACGCCGCGCGAGCATGCGGTGCTCGAGGCGCTGCTCCTCAAGGCCGGCCAGACGGTGAGCAAGGCCAAGCTCTCGCAGAGCCTCTTCGGTCTCGATGACCTCGCCGATCCCAGCGCCATCGAGATCTATGTGCACCGCGTGCGCAAGAAGCTCGAGGGGTCGGACGTGCGCATCGTCACGCTGCGCGGCCTCGGCTACCTGCTCCAGCATGCGCATTGACAGCCTGCGCTTCCAGCTCCTCGTCTGGCTGCTGCTGCCGCTGGCGGGCCTGGTGGCGCTCAACGTGTGGACCAGCTGGCGGCAGGCGCGGGCCACCGCGGACCTCGTCACCGACCGCACCCTCGATGCCTCGGCGCGCGCCATCGCCGAGGATGTGCGCTTCGACCGCGGCGCGGTCGATGCCATCGTGCCGCCGGTGGCCCTGGAGATGTTCGACACCGGCCACCGCGACCGCGTCTTCTACCGCGTGGTCACCGGCGATGGCCGCCTGCTCACCGGCTATCCGGACCTGCCCGAACCAGCGTCAACGCTGAAGGAAGGCGTCGCCACGCACTTCGCCGGCAGCTATCGGGGGGAGGACATGCGCTTCGCCGCGCTGTCCTATCCCGTGGTGGGCGCGCCGGACGGGCGGCGGGTGGTCGTGGTGGTGGGGGTCACGCTGGCGGGCCACGGCGCCATGCTGCGCGAACTGTGGGTGGGGGGCTTCGGCCGCCAGCTCATCCTGCTCGTGGCGGTCGGGGTGCTCGTGGTGATCGGCCTGCGGCGCGGCCTCGCGCCCCTGATGCGCCTGCGCGACGCGGTGCTGGACAAGCGCCGCGACGACCTCTCTCCCTTGCCGGACGCGGCGGTGCAGAGCGAGCTGCGCCCGCTGGTTCAGGCGCTCAACACCTATATGGGCCGGGTCGCGGGCCAGATGGCGGCGCAGCGCCGCTTCGTGGCCAATGCCGCGCACCAGCTTCGCACCCCGCTGGCGCTGCTCGCCACGCAGGTCGCCTTCGCGCGCCGCACCCAGGAGCCGGCGGAGCGGGCCGAGGCGCTCGGCGCGGCGGAGCTGAGCACCCGCCACCTCGCCCGCCTCGCCGCCCAGCTCCTCGTCCTGTCGCGGGTGGAGCCGGGCGGACGCCGGCCGCGCGACGAGCGCATCGATCTCGGCGATTCCGCCCGCATGGTGCTCGAAGGCCTTGCCGATCTCGCGGTGGAGCGCGGCATCGATCTGGGCCTCGACGTGATCGCGCCGGCCGGCACGGTCGGTGACGGCGCCATGGTCCGCGAAGCCATCGTGAACCTCGTGGAGAATGCCCTGCGCTACACGCCGCCCGGCGGCCGGGTCACCGTCGCGGTCGATGGAGCGGGCGCCGAGGCGGTGCTGACGGTGGACGATTCCGGGCCGGGCATCGCGCCGCAGGAGCGGGAGCGGGTTTTCGAACGCTTCTACCGGGTGCCGGGAACGCCGGGGGAGGGGTCCGGCATCGGCCTGTCCATCGTCCGCGAGGTGGTGGACGGCATGGGCGGCGCCCTCGTCCTCGGCACCGCGCCGGAGGGCGGCCTCAGGGTGGAGATGCGCCTTCCGCCGGCTCCGCCCTGAAACGGCGACGGCCTCGGAGGGCGTCCGGAGCCGTCGCGTCTTTCCCGGCGCTGCCGGGCTCAGCCCTGCTCGGCGTAGGGCACCGGGCGCCACTTCACGAGGCGGTTCTCGATCAGCGTGATCAGGAACTCCATGAGGAGCGCCACCACGGCGAGGATGATCATGGCCGCAAACACGCCGTTGGCATTGAAGGCGCCCTGCGCGGTGGCGATCAGCAGCCCCACGCCCTGCTTCGCCCCCAGGAACTCGCCGACCACCGCGCCCACCAGGGCGAAGCCGAAGGACACGTGCAGGGAGGCCAGGATCCAGCTCATGGCGGAGGGGATGATCACCGAGGTGGTGATCTGGAACGGCGAGGCGCCGAGGATCTGCGCGTTGGCGATCATGGCCCGGTCCGCCTCGCGCACGCCCTGGAAGGCGTTGGCGAACACCACGAAGAACACCATCACCACCGCGAGCGCCACCTTGGACGCCATGCCGAGGCCGAGGGCGATGATGAAGATGGAGCCCAGCACGACGCGCGGGATGGAGTTGGCGATCTTGATGTAGATGGAGAAGACGTCGGCCAGGAGCTTGTTGCGGCCGAGGACGATGCCGCAGGCGATGCCGCCCGCCGCGCCGATGACGAAGCCGAGGATGGTTTCCTCCAGTGTCACCAGGATCTGCACCCAGAGCGGCCCCTGGGAGGTGCCTTCGGTCATCCAGACCCAGATCTGCTCGGCGATGCCGGAGGGGCTGGCGAAGAAGAAGGGATCGATCAGGCCGGTCCGCGCCCCGATCTCCCACAGCCCGAGCACGGCGACGAGAATGCCGATGCGCAGGCTGAGGACGAGGGTGCGGCGGGCCTTCAGCCGGGCCCGGGCCTCGGCCTCGATCTCGGCTTCGGTCGGGACCGCGCGGGCGGTCATCGGGGTGGCGGAACGGGGGGCGGCGGACAGGGCGGCCGCGTGTGCCTGCAGGGTCATGGCGCGTTTCCTTGGCGGTCAGTGGCCGGAATCGAGGGCGCGCCGCTGGCCGATCTGCACTTCCTCGCGCAGGTCGCCCCAGATGACGCGGCACTTCTCGACGAAGGCGGGGTCGTAGCGGATCTCGGTCATCACCCGCGGGCGGGGCAGATCGATGTGGTAGATGCTCTTCACCGTGGCGGGGCCGGCGGTGAGCACGTAGACCTTGTCGGCCAGCGCCACCGCCTCCTCGAGGTCGTGGGTGACGAACACCACCGATGCGCCGGAGTCGGACCACAGGTCCAGAAGCTCGTCCTGCATGTTGGTGCGGGTCTGCACGTCGAGGGCCGAGAACGGCTCGTCCATGAGCAGGATCTTCGGCTCGTTGATGAAGGTCTGGGCCAGCGCCACCCGCTTCCTCATACCGCCCGAAAGCTGGTGGGGATAGTGCTTCTCGAAGCGGGAGAGGCCGACGCGGGCGATCCAGTCGCTCGCCTTGGCATAGGCCTTCTCCTTCGCCACGCCGCGGAACAGCGGACCGGCCGCCACATTGTCGAGCACCGAGCGCCAGGGAAACAGCGCGTCGGCCTGGAAGACGAAGCCCACGTCCTTGTGGATGCCCGTCACCGGGCCGCCCATCACCCGCACCTCGCCGGCGCTGGGGCGGGCGAGGCCGGTGACCAGATTGAGGGTGGTGGACTTGCCGCAGCCGGTGGGCCCGACCACGCAGGCGAACTCGCCGCGATCCACCGTCATGGTGAAATCCTTGAGTGCTGTCATGGACTTGCCATCCGGCGTGAGGAACCGGCGGGTGACGTTGTCGAGCTCGATGGCGGGGCCGAGGCCGCCGGTCGGCGCCACGTTCGGCGCTGGCGCGGGACGGGTCGCGTCCAGGGTCTGAAGAGACATGGGGGTCCTCCCGCCGCCGGCGCTGGGCGCGCGGCGGCCTGTTGACGTTCGGTTTGCTGAAAGGGGGCGCCGCCGGGGATCGGCCCGCGGCGCCGGTCAGGGCGTCAGTTGCCGAGGTTCTTCGCGGCGACGTCCACGAACGCGGTGGTGTAGGTCTTCGACAGGTCGATGTCCTTGCCCTGCACGTTCTTGCTGAAGGCCTGAAGCACCTTCAGCACCGTCTGGGGCCCGTCCGCCGGCATCCGGCCGTCCGGCGTGAACTGCGCCTTGCCCTCGGCGAGGCCGCGAATGTAGAGGTCCTTGTCGCCGACGTAATAATCCTTCGGCATCTTCTCGGCGATCTCCGCCGCCGAATGGTTGGCGATGAAGCGCATGGTGCGCACGAAGGCGTTGGCGAGCTTCTGGGCGTCCTCGGGGTGGCTGTCGAGCCAGGTCTGCTGCACGTAGAACGAGGCGGCCGGGTAGGGCCCGCCGAGCGCTTCCGCCGTCTTCTCCGGGGTCCGCATGTCGACCAGGATCTGCGCCGCTCCGGTCTTCACGAGCTGGCCGATGGTAGGCTCCGTGGTCATGCCGGACTGGATCTGGTCCTGCTTCATGGCGGCGATGAAGGTGTTGCCGGCGCCCACCGGCAGCAGCGTGTAGTCGCCCGGCTTCAGGCCGCCGCGAAACGCGAGGTAGCGGGTGAGGAAGTCGGTGGACGAGCCGAGGCCGGTCACGCCCAGGGTGTGCCCCTTGAAATCGGCCGGCGACCGGATCTTGTCCACATAGGGCGTGGCGACCATCTGCACCTCGCCGGGCGCCTGGCTGAACTGCACCACCGATCGCAGGAACTTGCCCTTGGCCTGCAGGTCGATGGTGTGATCATAGAAGCCCACCACGCCCTGCACCGCGCCGGCCAGGAGTTCGTTCTCGGCCTCGACGCCGGCGCGCGAGTTGATGAGCTCGACGTCGAGGCCCTCGTCCTTGAAATAGCCGAGCTCGCGCGTCAGCGCGGCGGGCAGGTAGATCTGCTTTTCCATGCCGCCGACGATGATGGTGAGCTTCTCGGCGAAGGCTCCCGTGGGGCCGAGGAGGCTGGCCGCGACGGCGACGGATCCCGCAAGCGCCCGCAGGCGCGCGCCCGGCGCGCGGGACGCAGAAGACTTGAGCATGACGAGCCCTTTCCTTGGGGCGCCGAGCGCCCGCGTTTCCTGAAATGCGTTGCCTTGGGGCATTCTTTTCGTCGGCCGGGTTTCGGCCGCACGTCGGTCTTAGCCCGTTCCAGCTTTCAGTCGGCTTTCAGGTTCGCGAAGGGCGCAATGGGGGC
>JAFIHR010000258.1 GCA_017849325.1 Xanthobacter autotrophicus
GAAGAAGAAGGAGGGCGCGTCCTCGGACAAGGGCCCGTTGAGCTCGGCGGTGAGGCTGCGATCCACCAGCGCCACCGCCACCATCAGCGACAGGCCGAGGCCGAGGGAGACCATCACCGTCGCGGTGAGCGCGCCGGGACGATGCACATTGGCAAGGGCGAGGCGCGGCGCCATGGCCCGGGGCCGCGGCAGGCGCCGCGCGAGGGCGGTGAGGCCCAGCGCCACCAGCCGCAACAGCACCAGCACCGCCAGCGCGGCGCCGAGGAAGATGGCGGCCGCCCGCATGTCGGCGGCGGTGGCGAGCGCAACCCCCGCCAGCACCAGCCCGGCCATCGCCATGAGGAGCACCGCGCCCCAGGGCCGCGCCGCGCGCGCCGCGCCGAAGCGGTCGCGGAACAGGGTCGAGACCGGGGTGCGCTGCGCCACCGCCAGCGGCCAGACGGAAAAGGCAAACGCCACCAGCGCGCCATAGGCCGCCGCCAGTCCCAGCGAGGCGCCATCGAGCCGCGGCGCGAGGGGGAAGGGGATGAGGCTCTTCAGCGCCCAGGTGCCGAGAAACGGCACCGCCGCCCCCGCCGCCAGCCCGATCGCGATGCCCAGCGTGGCGATGAGCGCGATCTCGATCCCATAGGTGGCGAACAGGATGCGCCGCGGCGCCCCCACCGCCTTGAGGGTGGCGATCACCTCCGTCTTGGCGGCGAGATGGCTCGACACCGCATTGGCGACGCCCACCCCGCCCACCAGCAGCGCGGTCAGCGCCACCAGGGTCAGGAACTGGCTGATGCGGCCCACATTGTCCTCGAGCTGCGGGGTGGCGCGCTCGCGGGTGCGCATGCGGAAGCCGGCGTCGGCGAAGCGGGCGTGCGCCTCGTCCATCACGGCGGAGAGGTGCTCGGGCGCGGTATCGGGCAGCGTGAGGCGATAGCTCCAGCGCACGAGGCTCCCCGGCTGGATCAGCCCGGTGGCCGGCAGCGCGTCCAGCGGCACCAGCAGCCGCGCGCCGAAGCCGACGCCGGACGAGAGCTTGTCGGGCTCGGAGGCGAGGGTGGCGCGGATCACCAGGCGGGCGTCGCCCACCCGGATGGTATCGCCCACCTGGACCTTGAGGCGGGACAGCAGCATCTCGTCCGCCACCGCGCCGAAGGCATCGCCCTGCCGGGCGAAGGCCTGCGCCAGGGGCAAGGGCGGAGCAAGCTCCACCGCTCCGGCGAGGGGATAGGCGCCGTCCACCGCCTTCATCTCCACCAGCGTGGCCTCGCCCGAGGCGGCGCGCGCCATCACCCGCAGGAAGGCGACGCGGGAAACCTCGCCCTTGCCGGCCAGGAACGCCACCTCGTCGGCCGTCGCCTCCCGTTGCACGAGGTCGAAGGAGGCATCGCCGCCGAGGATCACGCGGCCTTCCCGCTGCAGCCCGTCGGTGAGGGCGCGGGCGAACGAGCCGATGCCCGCCACCGCCATCACCCCCAGCGCGAGGCAGGCGAGGAACACGCCGAAGCCGCGTCCCGCCCCGCGCAATTCGCGCAAGGCGAAGCGCAGCGCGGCCGGCAGGCGAGGATGGGCGGGTTCGGGTGCGAAGCCGCTCATGCCGGCACCTTCGCGTCATCGTGCTCGATCCGGCCCGAGCGCAGGCGCACCATGCGGTCGCAACGCCCGGCCAGGGCGCCGTCATGGGTGACCAGCACCAAAGTGGTGCCGCGCTCCCGGTGGGCGGCGAACAGCAGGTCCATGATCTGCCGGCCGGTCTCCTCGTCGAGGTTCCCCGTGGGCTCGTCCGCCACCAGGATGGGCGGCTCGGGGGCGAGTGCGCGCGCCACCGCGACACGTTGCTGCTCGCCGCCGGACATCTGGGCGGGATAATGGGACAGCCGCTCGGCGAGGCCGACGGCCCGAAGCTCCCGCTCGGCGCGGGCGAAGGCATCGGCGCGGCCGGCGAGCTCCAGGGGAACCGCCACGTTCTCCAGCGCCGTCATGGTGGGGATGAGGTGGAAGGACTGGAAGACGATGCCCACGTGGCGCCCGCGGAAGCGCGCCAGCGCGTCCTCGTTGAGCCGCGTCAGATCGACGCCGGACACCGCCACGCGCCCGGCATCGGCCCGTTCCAGCCCCGCCATCACCATGAGAAGAGTGGATTTTCCCGAGCCCGACGGGCCGACGAGGCCCACCGCCTCGCCCGCCCCGATGCGGACAGAGATGTCCTTCAGAACATGCACACGGGCGGCACCGGCGCCGAGCGACAGCTCGATGTGGGACAGATCGATGGTTCTTGAGGAAGAAAGGTCATCCATGCCTGGCAGCATCACGCCTCAGGTTCGAGTAGCGGCGGCGCCCGGAGCGGCCGGCAGGGCCGGATGGCGCTGCGTCAGCCGCGCATTGGAACGGTCATTTAAGGCATGGGCGGGGCTCGGCGTCGCCGCGGCGCTCGGCCTCGGCGTCCTCACTTTTGCGTCAGCGAACCCGGCCGAGGCCGCCACCCGGCGCATCGTCGCCTTCGGCGACAGCCTCACCGCCGGCTTCGGCCTCGACGCCAAGGACGCCTTCCCGGCCCAGCTCGAGGCCGCCCTGAAGGCCAAGGGCTACGACGTGGTGGTGATCAATGCCGGCGTGTCGGGCGAAACCGCGCCGCAGGGCCTCGCCCGGCTCGACTGGTCGGTGCCGCACGATGCCGATGCGGTCATCGTCGAGCTCGGCGCCAACGACATGCTGCGCGGCTTCGACCCGCAGGTGACGCGCGACGCTCTCACCAAGATCACCACCCGGCTGAAGGACCGCGGCCTGCCCGTGCTGCTCGCCGGCATGCAGGCCTCGCGCAATCTCGATGCCGACTACCGGGCGAAGTTCGACGTCATCTATCCGGAGCTGGCGAAGGAGGAGAATCTGATCCTCTATCCCTTCTTCCTCGAAGGGGTGGCGGCGGACAGGCGCTACACGCTGCCCGACGGGCTCCATCCCACCAGGGAGGGGGTGGCGCGCATCGTCGCCGGCATCCTGCCGCAGGTGGAGGAGCTGGTGGCCCGCGCCGAGGAGCGGGTGAAGCCCTGAGCCGCGCGGACCCCCGGCCTCAGACGCTCGCCAGCGGCCGCTCCACGCCCACCACCTTGTCGGCGATCAGCGCGCCGATGGGGATCGCGGAGGTGGCGGCCGGCGACGGCGCGTTGAGCACATGGAGCATCCGCGCCGTCTCGGCGAACAGGAAGTCATGCACCAGCGTGCCGTCGGCCAGCACCGCCTGGGCGCGGATGCCCGCCTCCATGGGCAGGAGGTCGTCGAGGCTCAGCTCCGGGCAGTATTTGCGGCACGCCTCCAGGTAGCGGGCGCGGGAGAGGGAATGGGCGATCTCGCTCAGCGCCGCGCCAGGATAGCGGGCGAGCGTCCCCCAGAAGCCGGTGTAGGTGAGGGTGGAGGCGAGATCGCGCAGGTCGACCGCGAACTTGCCGTAACCTTCCCGCGCCATGCCGAGCACGGCGTTCGGCCCGACGCTCACCGATCCGTCGATCATCCGGGTGAGGTGGATGCCGAGGAACGGCAGCGCGGGATCCGGCACCGGATAGATCAGGTGCGAGATGAGCGCGTCGCGCGCCGGCGGCAGGCGGAAATATTCCCCC
>JAFIHR010000259.1 GCA_017849325.1 Xanthobacter autotrophicus
ATGCCGCGCGGATGGCCTGTCCCAGGTTCGCCTGCCAGCTTCAGCCCGCGCCCCGTCCGGCCGGCGGCGAGGGGAAAATTAAGGAGCGACTCCCGGCCTGCGTAGCGCGGGAATCGCCCCAGGTGCGGGCGGCGGAGAGCTGGAAGGCCGCCCGACAGTCTCGACGCCGCGCGGTTCGGGATCTTGTGACCCTCACTTCTCCGGGCGGCTCACGGAAGCTGCACCCGATTTCTGGACCGAAACAGCCGGTCGTCGCCTTGCGCGAAATCAATCACCAGCACCCACTGGCCGGGCGGGGCGGTCACGGTCGTGCGATAACGGCCGTTGCCGACGCTCTGCAGCTCCAGCGCCACGTCCTTGCGGGCGTCCACCGGATGGTGGAACTGGCCCACCGCCTGAAGGCCGGAGACCGGCGCGCCCTTGGCGTCCTTCACCTCGGCGAGGACGGTGCGGGTGACGCCGCCGGGATTCTCCAGCTCGACCTCCACGTCCCAGTGGCGGCCGGCCTGCTTCGCGGCCTGCTCCGCCTCCGATTCGAAGGCGAGGCCGGCCTTGTAGGAGCTCTCGGTCTCGACGCCGGCGAAGGTCTTGATGGCATAGCGCGCCATGATCAGGTTCACGCCGATGACGATGGCGAAGAAGGCCACGAAGCCAGCAAAAACCATGCGCCCCGTGAGCACCCATTGGCGCGGGCTTCGGTCCAGGTTCGCCATGCCGTCCTCTCGTCTCTTGGGTCGCGGCGGCGGAAGGTCCGCCACCGCGGGAAGGTCATTCACCGCCGGGCGCGATCACCGGCTGATGAAGTGGTCGGTCACCTTGGCCTCGAGGCTCGAGCCCACATCGCGGATGCGGAAGGTGACAGGGATCGACTCGTCCGGCAACTTGTCGTGGGTGGTGACCAGGACGCGGATCTCGCGGGTCTGGTCCGGCCCCACCGTCAGGTTGCCCGCGTCGCCGCCGACCACCTCCAGCTTGGCGCCCGGCACGCCGGCCACCGACAGGCCGAAGGTGCGCTCCTGCAGCATCTTGTTGATGAGGCGCACCGTGTAGGCGTTGCGGACCGAGCCGTCCGACAGCTTCACGAACAGCGGGTTGCGGTCATGGATGGCGGCGATGCCCTCGGTCGAGCGGCCCAGCACGGAATAGAGCATCAGTCCGCTGGCGAAGACGATCAGCGCTGCATAGAGGATGGTGCGCGGGCGGACGATGCGCTGCGAGGTCGGCCGGCCCTCGGCCCGCGCCTCGATGTTGGCCTCGCTTTCGTAGGCGATGAGGCCGCGCGGATAGCCCACCTTGTCCATGACGTTGTTGCAGGCGTCGATGCACAGGCCGCACTGGATGCAGGCCAGCTGCAGGCCGTGGCGGATATCGACGCCGGTGGGGCAGACATGGACGCACTGCTCGCAGTCGATGCAGTCGCCGGCCGCCTCGCCCTTGGCCCGCGCCGCCTTCGCCTTCTTCACCGAGGCGCGCGGTTCGCCGCGATCCTTCCGATAGGTGACGTTGAAGGCATATTCGTCGGTCAGCGCCGCCTGGATGCGCGGCCAGGGGCACATGTAGGTGCACACCTGCTCGCGCATGTGGCCGGCGAGCGCATAGGTGGTGAAGGTGAGGATGCCGATGGCCATGTAGGCCACGGCCGGCGCCTGGAAGGTCGCGAGCTGCTTCACCAGGGTCGGGGCGTCGGCGAAATAGAGCACCCAGGCGCCGCCGGTCCACCAGGCGAGCAGCAGCCAGATGGAATGGGTCAGCGTCTTCTGGGCGACCTTGTCCACCGTCCACGGCGAGGCATCGAGGCGCATGCGGTCGCGCCGGTCGCCTTCTACGAGGCGCTCAACCGCCATGAAAAGGTCGGTCCAGACCGTCTGCGGGCAGAGGTAGCCGCACCACACGCGGCCCGCCACCGCATTCATCAGGAACAGGATGAGCGCAGCCAGGATCAGCAGGCCCGCGACGTAATAGAATTCCTGCGGCCAGATCTCGAGGAAGAAGAAATAGAAGCGGCGCGCCGGGAAATCGATGAGCACCGCCTGATTCGGCGCATCGGGACCACGGTCCCAGCGCACGAAAGGCAGGAAGTAGTAGACCGCCAGCGTGATCGCCAGCACCACCCACTTGATGGTGCGCAGCCGGCCGTGAACGGTCTGCGGATAGATGGCGCGGCGCGCCTCGTAGAGCGGGGTGTCGTCCACCGCCTCCACTGCCGGAGCGCTCGCATCCTTGGCCTTGGCGACGTCATCCACCAGCGCCGCCGCGCTCGCGACCGTCTGGGCCAGGTTGGGATCGGGGGATTGCTCTTTTGCAGACAGGGCTGTCATTTCGTTCGCCGATATGGGCCGGAACCCGGTCGAGGTTCGGGCAGAAATTTCGAACGGGGTCCCTGGTGCCCAAAGCACCGACTGGTCCGTTCCTCGCCGCGGCAGAGCGGCGACCGGCCGCCCGCTCGAAGGTCCCGCGCCTGCCCTTCAGGCGGGAACATGCTTGCCTCCGAACGCCCGTCCCGCGCGGCCGCCGATCTGACGCGATCGGCCTTTGGCCTTGGTGGCGACCGGCTCCTTCCAAAACCGGGCACCGAACGGGCGGACGTCGTGCCCTCCGCCGGTCCTTTCGGTCCGCCACGGGAGGCTTTCGCAAACATTCATACCTTAGAATGTCCTGCCGGTCCGGGAACGAAAAGTCGCGCAGACGATTGGTCGCGCGACTTTTTGGCATGAATCCGGAAGCCGGCCGGGCACCCCCTCCGTTCCCGCACACCGCTCCCCCTCACACCGCCCGGTCGGCGCGACACCCGGTCGTGGGGTGGCGCGGACGGGGATCGGGCGGGGACCACCCGGCGGCCGGATCGGCCTGCCCCCGCAGCGTCGCGGTCCAACCGACGACGCCCCGCCGCGGGAAGCCTGCTCTTGTCGCGCACCCGGACGGGCGCGCCCATGGGGCGGAAAAACCTTTTCCGTCAAGCCCCTATGAAATTGGCTCCGATCGGCCTGCAGCGCAAGCCGATCGGAGCCATCGTTGACCCAGTGTCCTCAGCGACCGCCGCCGAGAGAATGGACATAGACCGTCAGCGCCTTGATGGTCGTGGGATCGAGGCGCGTATGCCACGCCGGCATCACGTTTCCGCGACCGTTGTAGATGCCGGTCATGATGGTCTCCTTGTCGGAGCCGTAGAGCCAGATGCCGTCGGTCAGGTTCGGCGCACCGAGCTCGATGTTGCCCTTGCCCTCGTCGCCGTGGCAGGCGGCGCAGTTGGCGGCGAACAGCGCCTTGCCCTTGGCCTGGTCCGCGCCCGGCTGCTGCAGGCCCGAGAGGGTCCGCACATAGTCGGCCACGGCGGAGATGTCCGCCCGCGTCAGGATCCCGTCCCGGCCGAAGGCCGGCATGTTGCCCTGGTGGGCCTCGGTGTCGCCGGAGCGGGCGCCGTAGTTGATGGTCTGGTTGATCTGGGCGAGCGTGCCGCCCCACAGCCAATCGTCATCGTTGAGGTTCGGATAGCCGACGGCGCCGCCGGCACCCGAGCCGTGGCACGGCGCGCAGTTGTCGGCGAAGGCCACGCGGCCCTGGGCGCGCGCCAGATCGAGCAGCGCCGGGGTCTGCTCGATCTGCTGGAGCGAGGCGTCGGCGAGCTTGGCCGCGCTCTCGGCGCGCAGCGCCTTCAGGTCGTCGATCTGCACCGCCACGGAGGAGCGCGAGTTCCAGCCGAGAATGCCCGGCGTCGCCGAGGAGATGAGCGGCCAGGACGGATACAGGATCCAGTAGATGACCGCCCACACGATGGTGGCGTACCACACCCACAGCCACCAGCGCGGCAGCGGGTTGTTCAGCTCCTGAATGCCGTCCCACTCGTGTCCCGTGGTTGAAACGCCGGTCGTCTTGTCCACCGTGCTCGGGTGGCTGTCATGAGTCGTGCTCACGGGAATCGTCCTCCTCGAGCGGAATTTGCGCGGCCTCGTCGAAGCCCTTCTTGTTGGACGGCCAGAAGACGTAGGCAAGTACGCCCATGAAGCCGACGAAGAAGATCACAAGGCCCCAGGTTTGGGCAAAGGAAGCGAACCAGGAATAGCTTTCATCCATGGCTCACCTGACGTTGGCTTTATTGTCATAAAGCTTGAAGTCGACGAGCGTTCCCAGCATCTGCAGGTAGGCGACCAGCGCATCGGCTTCCGTCAGCTCGCCGGGATTGCCGTCGAAGTCACGGATCTGCGCCTTGGGATAGCGCTTCTGAAGGTCGTCGGCCCCGTCAGGATCGTTGCTGGCCTGGGTGCGCATGTCCTGCTGCGCCCGCTCGATGTCCTCGTCCGTGTAGGGCACGCCGAGGATCTGCTGAACGCGCAGGTCTTCCTGGATGTACTTGATGTTGAGCTTGGTCTGCGCCAGCCAGGGGTAGGACGGCATGATGGAGGCCGGCACCACCGAGCGCGGATTGTGCAGGTGCTCCAGGTGCCACAGGTCCGAATACTTGCCGCCGACGCGGGCGAGATCCGGCCCGGTGCGCTTCGAGCCCCACTGGAACGGATGGTCATACATGCTTTCCGCGGCCAGCGAGTAATGGCCGTAGCGCTCGACCTCGTCGCGCAGCGGGCGGATCATCTGCGAGTGGCAGTTGTAGCAGCCCTCCCGCACATAGATGTTGCGCCCCGCCAGCTCGAGGGGGGTGTAGGGCCGCATGCCCTGCACCTTCTCGATGGTGTTCTTGAGATAGAAGAGCGGCACGATCTCCACGAGACCACCCACCGAGATCACCAGCAGGATGCCGATGAGCAGGTAGAAGGAATGCTTCTCGAAGAGGGCGTGCTTGGCCCAGATGGAGCTGCCCTGAGACGACGCCATGGTGCTCTTTCCCCTCTCATTCCGCCGGCGCGAGGGCGAGCTTTTCCTGCTCGACCTCTTCCGCCGCGGTAATGGTCATCCACACGTTCCAGGCCATGATCAGCGCGCCGGCGAGGAACAGGACGCCGCCCACCGCACGGATCACATACAGCGGGTGCATCGCCTCCACCGTCTCGATGAACGAGTACTCGAGGAAGCCGAGGCTGGTGTAGGCGCGCCACATCAGGCCCTGCAGGATGCCGGCCACCCACATGGAGGAGATGTAGAGCACGATGCCGAGCGTCGACACCCAGAAGTGCCAGGACACCGCCTTCATGGAATACATGTCCTTCTTGTTCCACAGCCAGGGAACCAGGCAGTAGATCGCGCCGAAGGAGATGTAGGCGACCCAGCCCAGCGCGCCGGAGTGCACGTGGCCGATGGTCCACTCGGTGAAGTGGCTCAGCGAGTTCACCGACTTGATGGACATCATGGGCCCTTCGAAGGTGGACATGCCGTAGAACGCCACCGACACCACCATCATGCGGATGATCGGATCGGTGCGCAGCTTGTCCCACGCGCCCGACAGGGTCATCAGGCCGTTGATCATGCCGCCCCACGAGGGCATCCACAGGATGATCGAGAAGGTCATGCCCAGGGTCTGCGCCCAGTCCGGCAGCGCGGTGTAGTGCAGGTGGTGGGGACCGGCCCAGATGTAGATGAAGATCAGCGCCCAGAAGTGGACGATGGAGAGCCGGTAGGAATAGACCGGCCGGTCCGCCCGCTTGGGGATGAAGTAGTACATCAGCGCCAGGAAGCCGGCGGTGAGGAAGAAGCCCACCGCGTTGTGGCCGTACCACCACTGGGTCATGGCGTCCTGCACGCCCGACCACAGAATGTAGGACTTGGGCGAGAACACCGACACCGGGATCGCGGCATTGTTGCCGAGGTGCAGCACCGCGATAGTGACGATGAAGGCGAAGTAGAACCAGTTGGCCACATAGATGTGGGGCTCGGCCCGCTTCAGCACCGTGCCGAGGAACACCAGGAAGTAGGTGACCCAGACCACCGTCAGCCACAGGTCCGCATACCATTCCGGCTCGGCGTATTCCTTCGACTGGGTGATGCCCAGGAGATAGCCCGTGCCGGCGATGAGGATGAAGAAGTTGTAGCCCAGAACCACGAACCAGGGCGCAAGGTCACCCGCGAGGCGGGCGCGCGAGGTGCGCTGGACCACGTAGAACGAGGTGGCGATCAGGACGTTGCCGCCGAAGGCGAAGATCACCGCCGAGGTGTGCAGCGGACGCAGCCGCCCGAACGAGATCCACTGCAGGTCGAAGTTGAACATGGGGAAGGCGAGCTGCCAGGCCGCCCACACGCCGATGGTGAAACCGGCGATGCCCCAGAACATGGCGAAGATCGTGCCGACCTTCACCACGTCCATATTGTAGTTCGGCCGCCCGTCGATGGTCTGCGGGATGGGCCCGGCCGGCCGGTCCATGTAGCGGTTGCCGATGGCGAACACCGTCGCGATGCTCGCCGCGGCAAACAGATAGGCATGGAACGCATAGGCCGCGGACTGCGCCTTCGCCGCGACGACGATGGAGAAGAACGCCAGCGCGGAGAAGGTGATCAGCAGGCCCACTTCCCCGAAGGTCATGGACTTTGCCGGGGCCGGAGCCTCAGTTGGATTTTGAACACTCGACATTGCAGAACCCTCTGCTCGAAGGCGGTCACATCAGCGGCGTCACACCGGCCCATGGTACGTGGGGCGCACCTTGCGCGGCGGCGACGTTTTCTCCTTGATACAGGTCAAAGGTGCGTGAGACCGCGTGGCGCAAGCGCGCTGCGGCGGCGGGTCGCGGCCCCCGGAAGAAACTGCGTCAGTCTGCCGCTCTCTTTGGACCAATTCAAGCCACCGAAAGCATAGATTCTGAAAGCTTTGCCGGGCTGCTAAAGTCAAGGAAAACGGGCGTTTGGACGTTCCGTCACGTCCCGCCACCGGCCGGGGAGCGGGGCCCGCGCACCGTCCAGCGACATGGCGTCCCATCCCCTTGCACCGGACGCGATTCGCCCGAAGGCGGGCGCCGGCCGCGCGGTCCCGGCACACCGCCGCGACGAATCGCGCCTTCCGCGGGCGGGCTCAGTCCAGGGTCTGGCGGAAGCGCGCCACGGCCACCGTCATCGCCACCAGCATCAGCGCCACCAGCGCCGCCGCATCCACCTGGAGATCGGGGAAGGTCGCGCCCTTCAGCATCACCCCGCGCACCATGCGCAGATAATGGGTGAGCGGCAGCCCCTCGCCCAGCACGCGCGCCCACAGGGGCATCCCCGAGAACGGGAACATGAAGCCCGACAGGAGGATGCTCGGCAGGAAGAACATGAACGACATCTGCACCGCCTGGAGCTGGTTCTGCGCCAGGGTCGAGAAGGTGTAGCCGATGGACAGGTTCACCACGATGAACAGGAGCGTCGCGGCGACCAGCAGCAGCACGCTGCCTTCGAGCGGCACGCCGAACAGCAGCATCCCCGCGGCGACGATGAGGAAGGCCTGCAGGATGCCCACCGACACATAGGGCAGGATCTTGCCCAGCATGATCTCCACCGGATGGATCGGCATGGCGAGCAGGCTCTCCATGGTGCCGCGCTCGATCTCCCGGGTCACCGACAGGGCGGTGAAGATCAGCATGGTCATGGTGAGGATGGTGCCGAGCAGGCCCGGCACGATGTTGAGCTGGCTGGTGCCGGCGGGATTGTAGCGGCGGTGCTGCACGATCTGGAAGGCATTCTCCCCCGGCGCATCGACGAATCGGTCGTGGGCGAGCGCGGTGTTGATCACCCCCGCCAGGGCGGCCAGTGCGTTGGCCGAGCCGATGGGGTCGGTGGCGTCGGCGGCCACCAGGATCTGCGGCTTGTCGCCCCGCCGCACGTCGCGCTCGAACCCGGCCGGGATCTCCACGAAGAACAGGACCTCCCCCGAGCGGATGAGGTGCTCCGCCTCGTCGGCGCTGTGCACCTCGCGCACGTAGGAGAAGAAGGCGGTGTTCTTCAGCGCCGCGAGCACGGCGCGGCTGAGGTCGGTGTTCTCGTGGGAGAACACCGCGGTGGGCAGGTTGCGCGGCGTGGTGTTGATGGCGAAGCCGAACAGGATGAGCTGCAGCAGCGGGATCATGATCATGGTGGCGAAGGTCACCCGGTCGCGCATCAGCTGGATGAATTCCTTCACCATCATCGCCCGCACCCGGGCGAAGAAGCCGGCGACGCCCGCGCCGCGACCCGCGCCGCTGTCCCTGCCGCCGCCGCGGCCGGGGTCGAGGTGGCGCTCGCTCATCGCATCTCGTCCCGTGAGCGGCTCATGAGGTCGATGAAGACGTCCTCCAGGGTCGGCGCCTCCTTGCGCCAGACGTATCGGGGATCGGTGCGGTAGGGCGCGATGGCGGCCTCGAGCGCCTCGGCATCGCGCCCGGAGATGTGCAGCGAGGTGCCGAAGGGCGCCACCATGTCCACCCCCACATTCTCGGTGAGGACACGGGACAGGCCGGCCACCGCGAGCCCCGCCTCGCGGCCGGTGAGGCCCACCGTGTCCACCGTCCAGGTGGACAGCCCCGACTGGGCGATCACCTGCTGCACCGTGCCCTGCGCCAGCAGGTGGCCGTAGGCGATGTACGCGATCTCATGGCAGCGCTCGGCCTCGTCCATGTAATGGGTGGAGACCAGCACCGTGAGCCCGCCCGCCGCCAGCTCGTGGATCTGCGCCCAGAACTCGCGCCGCGCCTTGGGATCGACGCCGGCGGTCGGCTCGTCGAGCAGCAGCAGCTCCGGGCCGGGCAGGATGCAGGCGCCGAGCGCGAGGCGCTGCTTCCAGCCGCCCGACAATTCCCCGGCGAGCTGATGGCCACGTCCCTTCAGGCCGAGCCGCTCCAGCTCCGCCTGCGCCGCCTGCTCCGGGTGCGGCACGCCGTAGAGCCGGGCGACGAACTCCAGATTCTCCCGCACCGAGAGGTCCTGGTAGAGCGAGAAGCGCTGCGTCATGTAGCCCACGTAACGGCGGATCTCCCGCGCCTGGGTCAGGATGTCGTAGCCGAGGCAGGTGCCCGTCCCGCTGTCCGGAGTGAGCAGGCCGCACAGCATGCGGATGGTGGTGGTCTTGCCCGAGCCGTTGGGGCCGAGAAAGCCGTAGATCTGCCCGCGCATCACCCGCATGGAGAGGTCGTTCACCACCACGCGGCCGCCGAAGCTCTTGGACAGCCCCTCCACGTCGATGGCCACCTCCCCTAGGGCGGAGGGCGCCGCAGGAGCTGGCGGGGCCGGATCGGTCGTTGCCACGCTCATGGCGCGCGCGCCTTCGGCGCGTTCGATTGCGGGGCGCTCGATTGCGGGGCGCTCCCCTGCGGCGGCGCCGGTGGTGGCCCGGCCTGCGGCGCGCTGGCGAGCGGGCTTTCGGCCCTCGGAGCGGCGCCGAGCGTCACGGTGACCGGCTGGCCGGGGCGCGCGGCGGCCGCGTCGTCGGGCAACGCCTCGATGAGATAGACGAGCTTGGCGCGCTCCTCGCGGCTGTAGATCACCGGCGGGGTATATTCCGCCGTCGCGGCGATGTAGGAGACCGTCGCGGTGAGCGGCGGGCAGCCGTCGCAGACCACGTTCACCTTCTGGCCGATGACCACCTTCGGCAGCACCGCCTCCGGCACGAAGAAGCGCACCTTCACCAGCCCCGGCGGCAGCAGGGACACCACCGGCCGTCCATCGGGCACCACCTCGCCGACGCGGAAGTAGAGGGTCTGCACCACGCCGTCGGCGCTGGCCTTGATCGCCCTTCGGTCGAGCCGGATCTGCGCCGCCGCCACCTGGGCAGCCGCTGCGTCCACCGCCTCGCGGGCGGCGTCGATCTCATGGCTGCGCGAGGCGATCGATGCGGCGGCGACGCGGCGGCGCGCCTCGTCCAGCGCGGCCTGGTTCTGCTCGAAGGCGTGCTGGGCGGAGTCGAGGGCGGCCTGCGAGCTGGCGCCCTTGGGCACCAGGGTCTGCTGCCGCTTGAGCTCGATGCGCGAGAGGTCGAGGGCGGCGGCGGCGCGCTGCTCGGCGGCCTTGAGCACGGCGATCTCTTCCGGCCGCTGCAGGGGCGCCTGGGCATTCTCCAGCCGGGCCTGCGCCTCCTTGAGCTGGGCGCGG
>JAFIHR010000260.1 GCA_017849325.1 Xanthobacter autotrophicus
CGGGCTGGCCCATCAGTCCTCCCCCCGCACCAGGGTGAAGAAGTCCACCGTCGTGGCGGCGCGGTCGGCGTCGGTCTTGGCGGCCTCGGCGGCCAGCCTGCGGCGGATCGGGGCGAGCGCCTGCTCCACCGCCATGCGCAAGGCCTCGTCCTGCCACAGGGCATCGAGGAGCGCCGCCGCTTCCGCCGCCTCGGGGGCGCGGCCGAGCAGATAGGAGACGCCGGTCGCGCCGTTCTCCACGTGGATGGCGGCGCGGGTCACCGTGGCCTCGCCGAGGTTGAAGGGCGCCCCGTCGCCACCGATGCGGCCTTGCAGCATCATCAGGCCCACCTCCGCCGGACGCAGGCGCCGGAGCTTGGGCAGGGGGGCGAATCGATCTACCGCCTCGCGCAGCTCGTCCAGCGTGGCCCGGCACACGAGCGCCATGACGGCGCGCCGCGCCGGGGCGACATCCCCCGCCAGGGCCGGCAGCATCTCCATTTCGCCCGTCTTGCCGCTAAGATCCTGATGGGGTGTCATCGGGATGCGATCCTTGTTGGATACCACTGCAGTCCGGACGTTGGGCCGGTGTCCGCGGGGTGATTCCGCCCCTCGGATCGCATGCCGGAAGACCCGGAAACGTCGCATCCTCGATGGACGTTCAACCGACGGGCGAACCCAACGTTCCGTTAGACGTGATTTGTATATTATAATATACAAATAGACAAGAACGTTGAGGGAGCGGATCGGTGGCGAGATCTTCGCGCATGGTGCTTCTTGAAGGTCACGGCGATATGACGAACGGCACCGCCGCGTCCCGGGGCACTGGTATCGCATTATGGAAGCAGATTGCCGAGCGGCTGGAACAGGAAATCGCCACGGGTGTTCTCGCCCCCGGTGCCCGCCTGCCCGTCGAGACCGATCTCGCCGCCACCTTCGGGGTCAACCGCCATACCCTGCGCCGGGCGCTCGCCCATCTGTCCGAGCGCGGGCTGATCGAGGCCACGGCCGGGCGCGGCACCTTCGTGAAGGAACCGCCGCTGCGCTATCCCATCAGCGGGCGCACGCGCTTCTCCGAGATCGTCTCGGCGGGCGGGCGCGAGCCGTTCGGGCGGATGCTCGGCTCCTGCGTCGAGCCGGCCAACGAGGAGGTGGCGCGCGAGCTCAAGCTGCCGGTGGGCACGGCGGTGCTGCGCATCGAGAGCACCCATGAGGCGGACGGGGTGCCGATCTCCTTCGGCACCTCCTGGTTTCCGCAGGCGCGCTGCCCCGACCTCGACCTCATCTATGCCGCCACCGGCTCGCTCACCCGGGCGCTCGCCACGCTGGGCATCGAGGACTACCGGCGCCGCGAGACCCGGCTGTCCGCCCGCCCCGCCACCGCGCTGGAGCTGGAAGCGCTGTGCCTCGCGCCCGGCCGGGCGGTGATGGTGCTGGAGCGGCTCGACGTGGAGCTGAACGGCACGCCGCTGCAGTGGGGCCGCTCCTCCTTCGCCGCCGACCGGGTCCAGCTCGTCTTCAAGCCGCAGGCCGGCGCGTAGGTCCCGCGGACGCGCCCGGCCTCACGCCTCCATCCGCGACTTGCCGATGATGGAGAACCTGAGGCGCGAGGAAATGAAATCGATGGCGGCCACCATCACCAGCATCATCAGGATGAGGAAGCTCACCTTCTGCCATTCCAGCACGCGGATCTGCTCGGCGAGGTGCAGGCCGAGGCCGCCGGCGCCGACGATGCCCACGATGGTGGACTGGCGGGCATTGGATTCGAAGTAATAGAGCATCTGGCTGGCGATCACCGGCAGCACCTGCGGCAGCATGGCGAAGCGCACCGCCTCCGCCTTCGAGCCGCCGGTGGAGAGCACCCCTTCCTCCGGCTTGCGGTCGAGCGCCTCGATCGCCTCGGAGAACAGCTTTCCGAGCTCGCCGATGCTCGCGGTGGCGATGGCGAGGATGCCGGCGAACGGCCCGAGGCCCACCACCGTCACATAGATCAGCGCCCAGATCAGCTTGTCGATGCCGCGCACGATGTCGAGGCAGCGCCGCACCAGGAAATGGATGAAGGGGTTGCGCACCACGGTTCGCGCGGCGAGAAAGCCGAAGGGCAAGGCGATCACCGCGCCGATCAGGGTGCCGAGAAAGGCGATGGACAGCGTCTCGCCCAGGGCGTGGATGTAGAGGGGAAGCTGGGTGCCCGGATCGGGCGGGATCATCAGCGTCACGAAATGGGCGAGCTGGCCGAGGCCGCTGCCGATCCGTGCCAGGCTGAAGTCCAGCCGCCAGAAGCCGTAGCCGGCAAGCGCCGCGCCGAGCACGACGATGGCGCCGGTGATGGCGCGGCTTTTGGGATCGGTGCGCATCAGCGCTGGATGGGCCGCGGCAAGGCGCGCCCGGTCGGCGGCGCTGATGGCGATGCGGGCGCGGTTCACCGCTCCACCTCCAGGCCGATGAGGCGGTGGCGCAGCCGCTCGGTGAGCAGATCGATGATCATCACCGTGAGGATGATGAGCAGCAGGATCGCCGAGACGTCGGAATAATAGAATTTGCGGATGGCCTCGATCAGGTCCTGGCCGATGCCGCCGGCGCCCACGAAGCCCATGATCGCCGCCTCGCGCACGTTCACCTCGAAGCGCAGCAGTCCGTAGGAGGCGAAGTTGGAGAGCACCTGCGGCACCACGGCGAGGCGCACCATCTGCGGCCAGGAGGCACCAGACGCGGTGGCGCCCTCCACCGGATTCATGTCGATATTCTCCACCACCTCGGCGAACAGCTTGCCGAGGGCGCCCATGGTGTGGATGGCGAGCGCCATCACCCCCGGCATGGCGCCGAGCCCGAACGCCACCACGAACAGAAGCGCGAAGACGATCTCCGGCACCGTGCGGCAGAATTCCAGGAAACGCCGGGCGGTGAGGCGGATGAAGGGGTTCTTCACCAGATTGGCGCTGGCGAGAAAGCAGAGGAAGAAGCCGCCGATGCCGCCGATCAGCGTGCCGAGATAGGCGATCAGGATGGTGTCGAACAGCAGCTTCAGCCAGCCGTCGAGATTCCAGTACCAGTCCGCGAGGTCTTTCCCGAGCGTCGCCCAGTGCAGCGTCGGCAGGATGGACCAGAAGTAATTGGTGAGGCGGCCGGCATTGGCGAAGAACACGCCCGGCCGCACCTCGCCGCCCCAGCTCGCCAGCGCGATGCACACCCCGATGACCGCGGCCACCATGAGGGAGTGCCGGCGGCGCATGGCCACGGCCTCGTCATAGCGGCGCGCCAGGGCGGCGATCTGCTCGTCGGGGAGGATGGTGACGGCGTGGGCCACGTCTTCGCCTTGGGAAACGGAGGGGTCGGACAAATGCGTGCCGCAATGGTCGCGAGCGGCGATCCGGCGTGGCGGCCCGGGCGGCCGCCACGCCGGTGCGGCTCACTTCTGCTTGCGCAGCTCGTCCACGAAGGTGATCAGCTCGATGATGGGCGTGTAGGCCTCATTGTCCACCGGCTGCCACACCTGCTGCTTGCCCTCGTAGATCTTGTCGAAGGCGGCCTTGTCCTTCTTCTCGATGCTGAAGAAGGCCTCGCGGACCTGCGCCTTGAGGTCCTTCGGCAGGCTGTCGAGATAGGCCAGCGGCGAGTTCACGATCAGCTCGGACGTGTAGATGATGCGGAAGTCCGAATACTTCGCCATCCCCTTGCGGTCCATGCGCATGAGGTTGGATTCCTGGGCGTCGTTCCACCAGTTGAAGGCGGCATCGCAGGTGCCCTGCTGCACGGCGATCACCGCATTCTCGTGGGAGCCGGCATACACCACCTTGCCGAAGAACTCGTCGGGCTTGATGCCCATCTTGTTCATGGCGAAGCGCGGCACGTTGTTGCCGGAGGTGGAGTTGGGATCCACCAGGCAGAGGTTCTTGCCCTTCAGGTCCTCGATGGACTTGTAGGGGCTGTCGGCCTTCACGTAGAGCACCGAATGGTAGCCCTTGGTGCCGTCGGCGTTCACCTCGATGGCGAAGGCCTCGATCGGCACGCCGGTCTTCAGCGCGCGGGCGAAGGAGGCCGGGCCGTAGGAGGCGATGTGGATATTGCCGGCGCGCTGGCCCTCGATCACCGCCGCATAGTCGTTGGCGATGCGCAGGGTCACCTTGGTGCCGAGCTCCTTGCTGAGGTAGTCCATCAGCGGGGCGTAGCGCTCGGTGACGCCGGAGGCGTTCTCCGCCGGGATGATGGCGAAGGTGAGCTCGGGATACTTGGCCTTCCAGTCCTCGGC